>JBAVYO010000261.1:0-14243 GCA_049698855.1 Terriglobales bacterium | reverse complement strand
CCCGCCAGCCAAGGCGTTGCCAGCGAGGCCGCGCTGGCCTTTGCCATGGCAGGCGAAACGGCGCAAGCCGAAGCGCTGACGAGAGATTTGAATACACGCTATCCGCTGGACACGCAGATCCAGAATTTGTGGCTGCCGTCCATCCAGGCACAAACAGCGCTCAATCGCAAGACTCCTGTGGTTGCTTTGCATATCATGCAAGCTCCCATCGATACCCCTTCCGACCTTGGCCAGATTGCGTTTGCCGACAATATCTCTTGCCTCTACAAAACCTATATTGCAGGAGAGGTGCAACTGGCCGCGGAGGAACAAGGCCCCGCAGCCACGTATTTTCAGAGAGTGCTTGACCATAACGGCCTAGTCTGGAACTGTTGGACGGGAGCGTTGGCCCGATTAGGTGTGGCGCGAGCGAACGCAATGGCAGCAAAAGCCTTGCAGGGGGCGGACTCCGATGCAGCCCGCGTGCGGGCACTGGCGGCTTACAAAGACTTCCTTACGCTTTGGAAGGACGCCGACCCGGAGATTCCCATCCTGAAGCAAGCGAAAGCGGAGTACGCCAAGCTGCAATAGATCATGGGCGGCAGGTGCGCGGCGGTCATGAAGAGCTGTGTTCGGACGTCCTTTGTTCAAGGCTTGCGGCTTGTTACCCGCTAACTCCCTTATTGGGCTTCTAGGTCGACTCTGGTTGCCGCTCAGGGCAACGGATTCCCGGGAAATCGAGACGCCGGTGGGCTCCATCTATCAGTGCGGAAGCCGTAACACCGGGTACTCCCTGGTGAATTGAGCCGTATATGCGCTCGTGCCCGCCGAAGCCCTGACTGAATGACTCGATGAGCCGCCATCGGACCAACCGGTGAACGTGTACAGGGCTTCTGTGCTCGACTCTTGCGTCGCTGTGGTTGCAATGGTATGCGACGACCCGATGGTCCAAGTAAAGGTCTGGGCGCCGCTGTAATTGGAGCCGTCCACGGAGAAGGCCAACCCCGCCGGACTGGTGCCAACGGTCACGGAAAAGTTAAACTCTGCCAACGCATTGATCAGGTTCTGGCCGTTCGGGCTTCCCCATCCTGTGACCAGGTCATAGCCAGCTACGGCGTTGTACGACTGCCCGTTGCCATTGTTGTTATTTCCGCTGGTAATGTCGTGGAAGGCGTTGTTGTAGCCGGCCCCCTCAGCGATCGGGTAAATCGCCGGGTTGATGAAGCCGACACCTAAACTGCCATTCTCCGCGGCCTGCTGATTGATGAGCGCAAGAAAACCGGCCCAGCGCGGCGAAGCAAAACTGGTTCCGGCCCAACCTCCTTCACAGGAACCCTGGTCGCAGACGTAGTTGTCGAAGTCGGCTTCGGCAGCCACATCCGGCACGTTGCGGAAGGTCGACGATCCGCCATTCGACGAATTGGCCAAACCCGCCTGCCAGGACGGAATGAGGATGCCATCGGGAGACGGGCCGCCGCCGCTCTCCGGCCACGCCACTTCCGATTGCCAGCTACCGCCCGCGCCATTCGTCGTCAAGTGTGTTCCGCCTACAGCGGTCACGTAAGCGTCTTCCGCCGGATAGTATTGGTCAGGGTAAGTTTCCGGGTACGCATCCCAGTCCCCGGAAGCGGCGAAAACGGTCTGGCCCTGTGCCGCAAGCTCCTCGAAGATAGGATCGTCCAACGATGGGTCGTCAGGGCTCCAAACCCAGGAGACGCTAATTTGTTTGCAAATATTCTCCGTAGCCATTTTGTTGAATTCGTCAACATCGGAAGGCCCGGTGTAACTTTGCGGCGCAATATAGACGCGAACCTGGCTTAAGCTGGGAGCCATGGAGATCGCCTGCACGATGTCCAGGACCTGCTCGGCATCGTCGCCGTCCGAAGCGGCGCTGCCGCCGTCGATCAGCACGTTGTTGATTGGGACAGAGTAGGACTGTCCATCAAAAGTTCCCGTTACATCACTCAGGCTGTAGCCGTCGTACTCCATAAGCCCGACTGACTGGCCCTCGCCGGTGAGGGCGGTGCCTCCGTAATAGGCGGCGCGCATATCACTGCCAAGATAATTCCCCCCCGGACCCGATCCGGCATTGCTGTAGATTGCCTGCCCTACTGCCGCTCTCTTTAGCGCGGGATGTGGTATGGAGTAACTATTCAGGCCGGCAATGTGCGATACCGGTACGCGTAGGTCGAGCGAGGGATCACGATCGGGCGAGAAGAAAGTGCGGTTTTCCGTGGGATGCCGATAAACGGTCATGACCACGTGAAAGGCCTTTTCGATTTGGCCAACCGTGCCATTGATATCCACCAGCATGCGATTTGGAGGCGTATCGGTTACAGTAAAACCGTTGGCTTTGGCGAAATTCACCATGGCTTGGTAATCCTGCTTCGTAGGACCGAACTCTTGGGTGAACTGAGCCACGCTTAGAAAGTGCCGGTAATCGGGACTGGATGGGTCGTAAAGTCGGCCCAACAAGCTTTCGAGTTCGGCTTGGTTGCGGAGCGGCAGCATCATAGCGAGTTGCAGCCGCTGTGCAGGCGGAAGAAAACCCACCACTGCTGCGCGCCCGCTGGTAACTGCTGGGCGAACGTGCTTGTTCAAAACCTGAATTGCTTCTTGGGCTTGTACTGGAATTGTGAGCAACAAGAATGCAGCCGCGCACGCAAGTGCGGCCAGGCCGGAAAGAATGTTGTGCGGAAACAACTGCCGATCTTCGTCCACGTGCGGATTCCTAATCATCAGTCCCTCTTTAGACGCTAAGACCCTAATCTGATCGCGAGACCCCTGCCATTGTCCGTCTCGTGGCAGTCGGCGTCAATGTGAAACCAATTTCATCCGGCAAACGGTTTTTGCACGCGCGATAGGCGTTTAAGTTGCCGTCACGGCAACAGTTCTCAGCTGGTGTAAGGGGCGCCCCGCGCCGAAACCAGATCGACCCCGGGTTGACGATCTGGTTTATTGATCGTTATGCTAATTGTCGATTGTTTTAGTGGGGTTATACTCGGCTCGCCAGCCGCACGCCAATCGTTTATTAACACTTCCCGGAGGAACTTATGTCTTTGCGCATCAATTCCGAAGCTCCCGATTTCACCGCCCAGACAACGCAAGGCACCATCCACTTTCACGAATGGATCGGCGACGGCTGGGCGATCCTGTTCTCCCATCCCAAGGATTTCACGCCGGTTTGCACCACGGAACTGGGTTACATGGCAGGGCTGCAGCCGGAATTCGCGAAGCGCAACACAAAGATCATCGGGCTCAGCGTGGATCCGGTTGCCAACCACGGCAAATGGGCGGCCGACATTGAGGAGACGCAGGGTCACAAAGTCACATATCCCATGATCGGCGACCCGGAGCTCAAAATCGCGAAACTCTATGACATGCTGCCGGAGAGCGCCGGCAGCTCCAGCGAAGGCCGCACTGCCGCGGATAACGCCACTGTGCGAACTGTATTCGTCGTTGGTCCCGACAAGAAGATCAAGCTGATGCTGATCTATCCCATGAGCAGCGGGCGCAATTTCGATGAAGTTCTGCGCGTGCTCGATTCCATTCAGCTCACGGCCAAGCACAACGTGGCGACGCCCGTAAACTGGAAGCCGGGGAACGACGTAATCATCCCGCCCTCAGTTTCCGATGAGCAGGCCAAACAGAAATTCCCCGGCGGCTGGAAGACGCTGAAGCCTTATTTGCGAATCGTTGCGCAACCGAAGTAATTGCCATGGGCTAGAAGCCATCTAATAAACTGTTTTGGGTAGGTCACGGCTTTAGAGGTTGCGGAAAAAGTGTCCTTCCCGGCGCGGTGTTCCCCCAGCGGCTGGAAGCCGCATTGATTTCGTGGCATTTTACGGCACGAGTGAAACTCGTGCCCTTCCCAAAACCGCGCGAAACGGACTTTTTCCGCAGTCATTTTAGCCGTGCCTGCTAGCGCCGGGAGTCGCGATATGTATTTCGAACAGTTTTATCTGTCTTGTCTGGCTCATGCTTCCTACATGATCGGATCGGGTGGCGAGGCCGCGGTCGTCGACCCGCAGCGCGACGTGGACATTTACCTGAAGACCGCCGAAGAGCAGGGCCTGAAGATCCGTTACATCTTCGAGACTCACCTTCACGCCGATTTCGTTTCCGGACACAAGGAACTTGCCGCCCGCACAGGCGCGAAAATCTACATCGGCGCACGTGCTAACGCCAGTTTTGCTCACGTGCCGCTGAGCGATGGGTCTGAAATCAAACTGGGATCCGTGCGGATTCACGCTTTTGAGACTCCCGGCCACACACCCGAGAGCGTTTGCCTGGTGATAACCGATGAGGACAAATCTCGCGATCCGTGGGCTGTCCTGACCGGCGACACTTTGTTCATCGGCGATGTCGGACGCCCCGATCTCTCGCCCGCTCACACTCCGCAGGAACTTGCCGGGTTGCTCTACGACAGCCTGCACCAGAAGTTGCTCACGCTGCCCGACGCCGTGCTTGTCTATCCGGCCCACGGCGCCGGATCGCTGTGCGGCCGCAGCATGCGTGCCGAGAAGTCTTCGACTATTGGTACCGAGCGCCTGACTAACTATGCTCTGCAAATCGGGAGCAGAGAAGAATTCATACGGCAGCTGACCACGAATCTCCCCGCTCGTCCCGACTACTTTCTTCAGGACGCCGAGATCAACCGTTCCGGAGCCGTGGCCTTGGCCGATCTGCCGCCTGTGTCCGCGCTCACGGCCGGCGAAGTGCAGGCACTGCTCGATGGCGGCGAGAACGTGCTTGACGTTCGTCCCAATGAACACTTTGCCGCGGGACATGTGCCGCGTTCGATCAACATCGCGCTCTCAGGACAGTTCGCCACTTGGGCGGGCACGATTCTCGGTATCACCTCCAGTCCGGTTCTGATTGCCGATACCGATTCTCAAATTGACGAAGCCCGCATGCGACTTGCCCGCGTCGGTTTCGGAAATGTTCGTGGACACCTGGCTGGCGGATTTGCGGCCTGGCAAAAAGCGGAATTGCTGGTTTCGTCTACAACCCAGATTTCCGTCCATGAATTGAATGAAAAGCTCCGCGCGGGCGGCGTTCGGATTCTCGATGTCCGCCGCGAAGGAGAACGGCAGGCTGGACATCTTCCGCAGTCACAGTGGTATGCGCTCGACAATTTTCCCCACGGATTGCCCGCGTTAGACGATGCCGGTTCAGTTGCAGTCCACTGCAAAGGCGGTTACCGCAGCATGATTGCCTGTAGCCTGCTCGAGCGCGCCGGACATCGCAACGTGATCAACGTGGCTGGTGGCTTTGATGCATGGCATGATGCGGGTCTGCCCGAGGTTTCCAGCAAATTCGCCAAGACCTGATATTCCGCCGCAGCAACTCCGCTAGTTCCTTATCAGCCTCGCTCTCCGGAAGCGTCGGGCTTTCCCGAGGCATTTGTTTCCGAGCTGAATCGAGCTCGATCCTCGACCATCCAGTACTGTGGAAGACACAGAGCTGAACTCGCGAAGGAAACGGGGACTACTGCATAAACTCGGCGGGTCTTCCTGTCAGGCGCTCGATTCGCTTGGCCGTTGGCGGATGCGTCGAGAACAGGTTGCCGAAACTCATCCCTCCAAGGAAGGGCTGAATAATGAAAAGATGCGCGGTCGATGGAGTAGCGAGCAGCGGACGCTGGCGCGAATAGGCGTCGATCTTAGCAAGCGCGCTGGCTAGAGCGTAGGGATTGCCTGTCCAGTGCGCTCCGGTGTCGTCGGCTCCATATTCACGCGAGCGCGAGACGGCTAGCTGAATCAGCATGGCAGCAAGCGGAGCCAGGAAGATCATGGCAATGGCGGCGATTCCTCCGCCTCCGCGATCTTCGCGATCACTGCCTCGCATGCCGCCGAAGATCATTCCCCAACGAGCAATGCTTGCGAGCCATGTGATTGCACCTGCGAGCGTAGCGGCAATCGAACTGATGAGGATGTCGCGATTGCGAACGTGGCCCAGTTCGTGGGCGATCACGCCTTCGAGTTCGTCGTCGTTGAGAAGACCGAGGATTCCCTGAGTTACGGCTACGGACGCGTGGTTTGGGTTCCGTCCGGTGGCGAAGGCGTTGGGCGAATCGGTTGGGATGAGGTAAACCTTAGGCGTGGGCAATCCCACTTTCTGCGACAGGCGTTCGACGATGTTGTAGACACGGGGCAGATCGTCGCGTGTGATGGGCTGCGCGCGATAGGCGGCGAGCGCGATCTTATCGGAGAAGAAGTACGAGACGAAGTTCATGATGGCGGCGAAGATCAGCGCCATGAACATGCCGTTCTGGCCGCCGAGAGCTCGTCCGACGAGCATGAAGAGCAGGGTCATTACGGTAAGCAGCAAGGTGGTTTTGAAGATGTTGCTCATTACGATTTGCCTCGGGATTTCATTGTATTTGATGTTGACGGTGTGAGTCTGATGCGAGGCGGGACAGTGCTCGGCGTGTTTACCATTTGGTACAAGTACCCCTCCTTGAGTGATCTCTGAAAACAAAGGAGATAGGCGGCAGCGGTGGGCTATGGGTGAGATTGCGGAATTTCGATTGTAAGATATTGAAAATAAGTTGTTTACAGTCGATCGGCGGTTGCGAGAGTGTCTTTGTGTGCGTCGAGCTTGGATTCTATCTTTGAAAACAAAGGAGTTATTGGATTGGCGACGCTGGATCTTTGAATCGTAAGGACTTAGGTGAATGGTAAGTTGGAGTGGGTTGACCTTTGAGTGGTCCCTCGGGAGTCTGCGTCACACCTGTTCTTGCGCTCCTTCGGAGTTTCATTGTTTCCGACCTTTGACCCACGGCTTGCGCCGTGGGCTGCGTTCTTACGCCGCTTTGCGGCTGAGAAAGGCAAAATTCGTGGCATCGTAAGCTGAATTCGAGTTCTCACGTGGGCTCTGAAAGCGCTGCGTCGCAAAATCAGATACAACGCCGAGTTTTTCCGCAGCCTGTTAGAGGCGAATGCCCAATAACGAGGGCCGAAAGCCGAGAGCCTAAAAGCCAGAGCCGCGTCGCAATGACTCCCGTAACGCGTTTTTCCCGCGACCCGCATAGTAGAATTCAAGCAATGTGCGCACAGGCAGCACCGGCCGCTTCCAGCCGCGCGATCCAACTGGAAAACTCGCTTCGCACCGTCATTCGCGGGAAAGACGACGTTCTCCGTCTCGCCCTGGTCGCGCTGTTCGCGCGCGGGCATTTGCTGATTGAAGGCGTTCCTGGAGTTGGGAAGACCACGCTCGGCCAGGCGCTGGCCCGCGCGCTCGATTGCTCGTTTCAACGTGTGCAGTTTACCAGCGACATGCTTCCGTCCGACGTGCTCGGCATCTCGATCTACTCGGCCGTTGAGCAGAAATTTGAGTTCAAGCGCGGGCCGGTGTTCGCCAACATCCTTCTTGCGGACGAGATTAACCGCACCACGCCCAAGACACAATCCGCGCTGCTGGAAGCAATGAATGAAAGCCAGGTCACGGTCGACGCGCATTCCTATGCGCTGCCGCAGCCGTTCATGGTAGTGGCCACGCAGAATCCGATTGAGCATCACGGTACGTATCCTTTGCCCGAGTCGCAGCTCGACCGCTTCCTTATGCGCGTGCGCATGGGATATCCCGAGGGAAACGCGGAGCGCGAGATTCTCCGCGATGAAGCTGGAGCGGCGCAGCTAGAGAAACTACAGCCCGTGCTGACGGCGAATGACGTTCTCGAAATCCAGCAGGCCGTGACGCGCGTCCACGTGGATGATTCGCTCATTACTTATGCGCTGGCGATTGTCGCGAAGACGCGTGAATCGGAATATCTTTCGCTTGGCGTTTCGCCGCGCGGTTCGCAGATGTTCTACCGCGCAGCGCAGGCCATGGCCTTCACCGAAGGCCGCGATTATTGCACTCCCGAAGACTTCAAGCCGCTGGCGGTTCCGGTCTTCGCCCACCGCGTTGTCGTCAATCCGCTGTATTCATCCACGCTGAGGAAGTCGGAGCAATCGGAACAGGTGCTGCGCGAGATCGTGGATAGCGTGGCTGTGCCGGTTTAGGCTCTGGGCTCTCGCTTCTTGCCTTTTGGGTCCGTCTCTGGCACCGTGACGGCGTGAACTATTCCACTGTTTGCCATCTGGTTCCGAGAGCAGCGTGTGTACGGAAGGTTCGGGGAGAAACCCCCGAATCGACACGACAGGCGTGAAGGGAGTAGGGCTCCCCTCGGGGCAGGCTCTTCGACTCGTGCTCGGTCGCTGCGCTCCTTCGCGCTCACTCTGGATGACAGCGGTGAAATTCATATGGTCACAGTGACTCGGATGTGCCGACTGCTATCCATGCGCTGCGGGAAGGGCGGAATGGTGGGCGGAGGACAGATTGCGCAGGCGGTGCTGCACCAGAAACGCGTAGTGCACGGCCGAGAGGATGGTGAAGACGAAAGTGGCGCGCAGGAAGACCTTGGTTGCGATCTGGACCAGAACAATCGGTTCGACCAGGAACAGCATTACGAAGAACACGGCTGCGACCTGGGCAAAGGTGTTGGCTTTGCCGAAGATGCTGGGGCTGAAATCGCGCAGGCCCGCAATCATGAAGAGGACGCCGCTAATGAGGAGGATGGAAACGTCGCGGCTGAAAACGACGACGGTATATTTCCAGGGGATGAGATGTTCGATTGAGAGCACGAGAAACATGGTGCTCATGAGCAGTTTGTCGGCGATCGGGTCGAGATACTGGCCGAGCACGGTTTGCTGATGCAGGGTGCGCGCGAGCAGGCCATCGAGGCCGTCGCTGAGGCCAGCCAGAACGAACAGCGCGAGCGCCCATTTGAAGTCGTGCTTGACGAGGTTGATCACGATGAAGGGCAGGAAGATCATGCGCAACAGCGTGAGCTGATTGGGCGCGGTGAGGATTTGGCGAAGATTCACCGGCGGGGGGCTCCGGCGGGATTGCGCGTGGTGAGGTCGCCTTCTGAGTTGCTTTCGTCGTTGCTCTTGTCTTCGGCCGCGGCAGGGAGAAATTCGCTGACCAGAAGCGGGGCTGGATCCTGCCCGGTTTTTTGGGCGAAGCGCTGGGCCAGCGATGGAATGCTGCCCTCGGGCAGATCGAGTTCAAGCCGCTCCAGCCGGTGCATGGGAAAGAATGTGACGCCCGCCGCGAAAGGCTCGCCATCGCGAATCTGGATAATGAAATCATCGAAAGAAGAAAGGTCGACGCCGCGCAGACTTAGTCCAACGGCCGAGAGATTGAGGATCGCGCCCCAGAATTTTTCGCGCGGATTCGCTAGCGTGGCGACGATCAGCGCTCCGGGGCGGAAGGGAGTTTCGGATTGGGGGCTCATCAGAGTGCACCAGCGCGATCCAGCGTACTTGCCTTTATCGCGGTTGAGCGCGAGTAGACGATGAGACAATAAATAACGGGTCCCAGCGGGGGGAAGAACATTATGCAAAACCAGATAGCTCTCTTCCACGCGGAGGAAGTATCAAAACCAAACAAAAAGTACTCCATTGCGACCACTGTTGTTGCCGCTCCAACAACTCCAGCGAATAAACACAATTTCGCAATTGGAAAAAGCCTGGGTGGAATCACGACCCCGAGCTTCAATACGCATAAGCCAAAGAATAACAACAGGGAGAGTACTGCAGCGGTGCGATAGATGCGTCGCGCTGTGGGGGACAAAATCCATTCCTTATTAATGTAGTAATACCTCAGCATCCCAAGCTCCACTGCTTAGTTTTGAATCATCCTATGCCAGTTGGCGGCGGGAGTCTATGTCGTAGGTATTCCGGGATAGTCAATTACCATTCGAGCAGCACGAACTCCGAACAGAAACCGGGGCCCATGGCGGCGAGAATGCCGCGCGTGCCCGGCTCGGGCCGGCGGTTCTTCATGACCTCTTCGAGGACGACTAACACCGAGGCCGAGGACAGATTGCCGGTGCGCCGCAGGCACTCCCAGGATGCGTCGAGCTGGCCATTCTTCAGTTCGAGCGCGTCGGCGGTGGCTTCCAAGATTTTCGGGCCGCCGGTGTGCAGCACCCAGCTTCCGATATCGGTCCTTGTCAGCCCACGAGAGGCAAGGAAGTCATCGACGTCGTGCGCCAGGTTTTTTCTGACCAGGTTAGGGACCTCGGGAGAGAGGACGATGCGAAAGCCTTTTTCCGAAATGTCCCAGCCCATCATCTCTTCTGTATCCGGATAGAAAACCGAGCGGGTGGCCATGATGGTCGGGCCGGAGAGACTGCATTCGGCGCCAGCGACAATTACGGCCGCAGCGCCATCGCCAAACAAGCCGGAAGAAATCAGGTTGGCCATCGAGATATCGTCGCGCTGAATGGTGAGCGAGCAGAGTTCTACCGAGAGCAAAACCGCGGCCTGTCCAGGATTGGCTTTCACGTAATCGGCGGCGCGCGAAATGCCGGCCGCGCCTGCAACACAGCCCAAACCGAAAATGGGAACGCGCCGAATGTTGCGGCACAGGCCCATTTTGTTGACGAGTAGCGCATCAATCGAAGGACTGCAAATTCCTGTGACCGACGTAAAAAAGAAAGCGCCCAGATCCTGTGGCTTCAAACCCGCGCTGGCGGCGGCGTTTACAATGGCCTTCTCGCCCAGCTCTGTTGCTGTGCGAATCCAGTGGCGATTGGCTTCTCCCCAACCCTTCATGCTGAGGTACTCGCTTTTTGGGATTGAAAGATAGCGGCCCGCGACGCCGACGTGACGATGCAAACGCCGCAGCACCTCGGGATTCGGGATGCGGTCACCCCAATACTTCTGGAGCTCCGCCACCAGTTCTTCCTGGGGGTAGTAGTGCTGGGGAAATGCGCTGGCGACGCCGGCAATTTGCATGGTTGAGTTCAATCCTCACTTGAAACGTTGCGTGCCCTGGCCCCGCAGATTTGATCGGGAAAGTATAAGTCCTGCGCGCAGGAAAGCTATCATAGATTTGTAAATTAACTCCGAGGGCCGAAAGTCAGGTTGTATTGGATGCAGGCCCGCACGTGGCGGACGCGGATATTCCCGGATGAATCCTGCCGTCAGCGAGCGTGAGGGTGCTAAAGTAGTGCAACTTCAGAAAAGGCAGGGCGAAACTCTTGAAATTCATTGCCGGATTGGTCGTGGGAATCATTCTGGTTCCTGTGCTGGTTTACTTCTACTTAACGGGTGGAAGCGCTCCGGTCGCGACCACCGACTCGGATATGCCGTTCGAGTCGTTTCTGGCCCGGAAAGCGCAGAATGCGCGCATAGAGAAAGAGATGCCGAAGAACGTGCCGATCCAGCCGACGGAGGCGAACTACCTGGCTGGAGCCGAGCTTTATAAGCAACATTGCGCCGTGTGTCACGGGCTTCCGCTAGAGCCGAAGACGGCGATTGCGACGGGGATGTATCCGCATCCTCCGCAGCTCTTTCAGGGTAAGGGCGTGACCGACGACGAAGCAGGCGAGACCTATTGGAAAATCTTCAACGGCTTTCGGCTGACCGGCATGCCGGGTTTCAGCAAGTCGCTGAATGAAACTCAGATGTGGCAGATGGCGCTGCTGCTGGCGAATGCGGATAAGCTGCCGGTTTCGGCGAAGACGGCCTTGGTTGCGCCACCAGCGGCGGCTGCGGCGAGCGCGCCTGCGGCTGAGTCGGCGCCTCGGGCGACGCCACCATCGCCAAAGTAGGAAACTGGGGCACCGTTCTGTTCGGGAACGACGACCGCCCAGGTTAGCGCCCAAAGAACGGGCGCGAAACTGGGGCACAGTCGCAGCTCTTAATGACAAACAAACTGCACTACAGAATCAGCCAATCCCGCTGACAATCATTGCCGCTGGCGCTATCGTGTATCCATGGCATTTGCGCGTCCAAGAAAGCTCTTTACCGAAGCCGAGCTTTACGATTACGCGGTCGGTGCGCTCGCGCGGCGCAGCCGATCGGTTGCCGAGTTGAAGCGGTTGCTGCGCAATCGCGTGGAAGCCGAGACCGAATTCGGCAAGACGCTGGTAGAGCTGATTATCGTTCGCCTGAAGGATCAGGGATATTTGAACGATGCGCGTTATGCGGCGGCCTATTCCTCATATCGTCGCGACAATGAAAAACTCGGTCGTCTGCGCGTGGTGACCGACCTTAAAGCGAAGGGCGTCCACGGCGACGTGATCGAGAAAGCCGTGGCGTCGGTTTATGACGAAGTGAAGGAAGAGGAATTGGCGCGCGCCTATCTACGGCGCAAGCGTTTCGAAAAGCCCAAAGATCAGAAACAGACGGCGCGAATCTTTCGCAATTTAATGCGCGCTGGATTTGGTACGCGGACTATCTTTGCCATTCTTAAGAAATGGGACGTGGACGACGAGACCTTGACCAGCCTGGAAGAGGAAATTCCCGAGGGCGGGAGTTAAGACAAGGTACCGATTCAATTTCGGAAAAACAAGAACTACGGGGGACACAGAGGTGCACGGAGGACCCAAGCTCAACCGGAACTTTCCTTAAGTGAGAATGAGTGAAAACGGGCTCGGCACGCGGCTTTGCGAGACGTTCGGGCTTGCGAGCGTGGGGTTCCAGTTGCCAAAGTGCCTTATCTCTGATAAAACTTGGCACAAATCTACCTTAAATCTGTTGGAGGAATCATGAAGAAGTTTTTCAGCGTGACAGCCGTGTTTCTGGGCTTGTCACTATTTGCATTTTCTCAAGCTGGAACCGATGTGAAGACAGCTGCCGATGACACCGGCAAAGCCACCGACAAGGCCGCAAAGACAACCGGACACGCGACCAAGAAAGCCGCGGTAAAGACCGGCGACGCCACCGAGACGGCGGCGAAAGACACTGGCAAAGCCACCAAGACGGCCGCCAAGGACACGGGCAAGGCCACCGAGAAGGCTGCCGACAAGACCGGCGATGCCACGAAGACCGCTGCCAAGGATACTGGGCACGGCGTCAAGAAGGGCACGAAGGCGGTTGGGCACGGCGTGAAGAAGGGTGCCGAGAAGGCTACGGATACGACTCCGAAAAAGAGTGACGACACGACGAAGTAGGTCGCGCCCAAAGACACAGAGGGGCCGGCGATCCGCAAGGGTCGTGGGCTCTTTTTTTTGCACCAACGCCGCCAGGATCGTCGGCTTCTCGCCTATATACCGCCGCGTGGTATACCGTACGCGCGCCGCGAACGCCGCGGTTCTTGGGTTTTACTGAGAACTGAGAACCGGGAACTGAGAACTGCCTTGCGTGGAATCGTTTAGAATTTAAGTTTCCATGCTTACAGGCTCACAAATCCGCCGCAAATTCCTGGACTTCTTTATCGAGAAGGGGCACCGCGAGGTGCATTCCTCGTCGCTCGTTCCCGCGAACGATCCCACGCTTTTATTCACCAACGCAGGCATGAACCAGTTCAAGGACGTTTTCCTTGGCCTGGAAAAGCGCGACTACAACCGCGCCACCACATCGCAGAAGTGCGTGCGCGCCGGCGGCAAGCACAACGATCTTGAAAACGTAGGCTTCACCAATCGCCATCACACGTTTTTCGAGATGCTGGGCAATTTTTCTTTCGGCGATTACTTCAAGAAAGATGCCATCGCCTATGCGTGGGAGCTGATTACTTCTCCGAAGTGGTTTGGGATTCCGAAGGAGAAGCTGTATGTCACGATTTTCAAAGGCGAAAACGGAGTGGAGCGCGACTCCGAAGCCTACGATTTGTGGCTCGGGCAGGGCGTGCCGAAAGAGCGCATCTACGAGTTTGGATCAAAAGACAATTTCTGGCAGATGGGCGACACAGGCCCCTGCGGCCCCTGCAGCGAGATTCACTACGACATGGGCGTGATCGCTTCCGACCAAGGGCACGGCACGACCGCTCCCGCCTGCGAGTTCGGCTGCGATTGCGGGCGATATGTCGAAATCTGGAATCTGGTGTTCATGCAGTTCGACCGCTCCGCCATCGTCGAGAACGGCAAGACCACCGGCTACAATCTGGCGCCTCTGCCGAAGCCTTCGATTGATACGGGCATGGGGCTGGAGCGCCTGGCGTCGGTGCTACAGGGCGTGATTTCGAATTACGACACGGATCTGTTTACGCCGCTGATTAAGCGCGCGGCGGAGTTAACGAGGACATTGCCGAAGGAAGAGCTCGATAAAGAAGCGAAAACAAAATCGGCAGCTTCGCTGAGAGTGATTGCCGACCATTCGCGGGCTGCAACATTTCTTATTTCCGACGGTGTGGTTCCCTCGGGCGAAGGACGCGGTTATGTGCTACGCAAGATCATTCGTCGCGCGATTACACATGGACGCTTGCTCGGACAGACGAAACCGTTCCTGCACGAAATGGTCTCTGCTGTAACCGATCTGATGAAG
>JBAVYO010000260.1:0-2175 GCA_049698855.1 Terriglobales bacterium | reverse complement strand
ACCTAGCCCTCGCCCCCTGGACCGACTACTACAACTTCGAAAGACCCCATGGTAGTCTTCAATACCAGCCGCCCATCAGCCGCTCCGAACCGGGTACAACGTCTTGATCATCTACAGGCACCCAGTTGGGTACTTCGGTTTGTGAGATTCGTCACGGGCGGAAGTGCTTTCGGTCACAGCAATGGGGTCGAAAACACAACACAATGAGCTTGATTTCGCAAATGCATACGTGTCCCAATCCGGAGGCGGTCGTGTCGAGAGCCAGAGTGGAGATCATAAGTCTGCTCAAAAAAGAGCTGTCGTTTCTGGAACGCGGTGGTTACGGCGGAGCGCTTCCCTGGAGGCCGGTTTCCATGTTTCTGGATTCGCCGTCGTGTCCGAACCGCCTGAGTGTGGACCGCAGCACGCCGTGTTCGGAGTGCTGGCTGTATGAGTTTGTGCCGGAGGGGTTTCGCCAGGAAATGGACGCGTGCCACTTTATCCACTTGAACGCCCATGGCGAATCGGTGCACAGCATGAGCCGCCAGTACACGCCGGCTGAGGTGGAAGCGGCGCTCAAAAACTGGCTGGAAGGCGAGATCCGGCATCTGGAAGATTTGGAAAAGAACTCCGGGCGGGGCGGCAACTGAAGGAGGCACAATGATTGAGAATTGCGTGAATCCTGCTTGCCGAGTTGCCTTCACTCATGCTCGCGACGGGCGCATCTTTACGGTGGAGCGCATTTTGACCGGTTCGCGACAACAAAATGAGATTTACTGGCTGTGCGGGGCTTGCAGTAAGTCACACAAGGTAGTGATCGAAAATGGACGCATCATGACAGCGCCGATTGAGGTGGAGAGCCTGTTAGGTTGGTCAGGCCATCAGCCGGCCTTCAGACACTAAAGCATAGACCCGCAGGCCTTTACAGGCTGCTAACTGAACAATTACCGTACCTTCCGCGCCATTTTTGCGCCAGCGGGATCGACTGCAAAAGACCATCCAAAACCAAACAAGAGGCGGTTCCGGGAAGCCCAAAAGTCAAGGATGGCCGTCACAGACTTCTTCCATCACTTCATGAGATTCTGAACAAGAGTGTTCAAAGCTCCCCAGCGGCTCCAGGGGACCCTTCGAGACCACTGCGGGGCTTCTTGTGCCCTTCTCCTTCCTTGAAATGTGAATTGCCGGTCTCGTTTCCCGTATAATTTCGTTAATTGCCATCCTGTAAAATCTCACGCCCCCGATCCTGCCTGCCGGGGCTGCCGTCGTGGGAAGTGGCTGGAAGGTAAATGAATTGGATGGAAATTCCTGCGAAAAAATTCGTGAGGCTGTTGGCGGAGCATGACCCGGCCAGCCCGGAATTCCGCGAGGGAGTTCGGGAGACGCTGCATTTGCACGATGCGAGGGCGGAGCAGTCTTCTTCTGAGCGGTTAACTTCCGGGCATGCTTCTTCCCAGCAAGCTTCTTCGGAGCATGGTTCTTCAGGCCAATCCCGGGCTCGGCAATTTTCCGGTCAGCGCGCTCCGGAATTCGACCTGTGGAAGGATGTGTTCGTCCAGCAGAAGCTGCCTTGGCGGAGATTTGTGGAATCGGCGCTGATCCACGCGTGCGCGGCCGTTTTGATCTGGACGCTTTCACTGATCTGGCTGCGGCAGCAGAAGATTCTGGATACGGCTGCGTTTGACCGTTCATCGCTGATTACTTATTCGCCGGAAGAATACCTTCCGCCGCTCGACACGGGCGCGGGGGAAACTCCGAAGCCACGGGTAGGCGATCCGGCGTTCGCGAAGCAGCCGATTTTGTCGGTGCCGCGCGAAGCGGATAACCGGGCGCAAACGATTGTTGCGCCTCCGGATTTGAAGCTGGATCGCGACGTGCCTTTGCCGAATATTGTGGCGACGGGAACGGTCGCTCCGGTGGTGCCGCTGAATGCGACCAACTCTCTCTCAAGCCGGGTGAAAGCGCCAGACTCCCAGGTGGTTGCGCCAGCGCCGGAAGTGGCATTTGCGCGCGACCGCGTGACGCAAGCGGGGCTTAGGTCGGACATTATTCCTCCGCCGCCGGAAGTGAAACACGACCGCACGCGCGGGATGGCTGGGCCGGAGACCGCGGTGATTGCGCCTCCGCCAGAAGTAACGACGGCGAAGGGGCGCGTGGGGCAGATGAACATTGGGCCGAGTGCGGCGGTTGCGCCAGCTC
>JBAVYO010000259.1:0-22631 GCA_049698855.1 Terriglobales bacterium | reverse complement strand
CGGAAACTCCCAGAGCGGGGCTGGCGGCGTCGAGAGCATTCTTCGGAGCGACTGTGCGCTATGCCAATGCCGCGGGAACGGAGCGAGTGGTGAGCATCGTGGGCACCGACGAGGTCGATCTCAACCGCAACCACATCAGTTGGGTGTCACCTCTGGGGCGCGCGTTGATGAAGTCGGCAGCGGGTGACAGCGTAGTCCTTCATTTGCCGGGCGGCACAGAAGAACTGACGGTGCTGGAAGTGCGTTACGAGCGCATTGCTGTGGAACCGTTCCGTGAACCACCCGGGTCCGAGGCCTCGGCAAAGGGACTCCCACGCCGACGCTAATTCACCTGACGAAAAAAGAGACGAAACGGCACAGTGGTGAAAGAGAAACGACCGTAATAGCGCGCTATCGCAATCGCGGTCAAGCAATGAGCTGGCCAGGTAGTCGCGGAAGCCGTTTCAGTCGCCCAATCGCCCGCGTAAGTCTTCGTCTCGCGCTGCGGCTATATCGCAGAGTGCGTCGCTTTCCGGCGACACTGCCTTCATACAATCTACGGGGACGCCGCAACGCAAGACACGCGCGCAGCCCAAGTCAAAATCGTGCGTCTTGCGCTCAACGGCACGAAAAACGGCAGGGAGCAGGGTCCAAGCCATTGAAAAGATGTGGGCGCTATAGGACCATCTTCGATAGCACTCTGAAACAGGCGCTCCGAGTCCAACTGGAGCAGTCTCCGTTCCACGCCCAATGCGCCCGTTTCCGTCCTCGAATGGGTGAATCGACTCGAAATAAAGATGCGCGATCCCCGCCCTTGTGAGCGCAGGCAGAGACTCCGCACCCGCAGGAGCGGGTTCCGTTGAACCAGTCGATGAAGCGCATCATTTCCGACGGAACCTTGTTCGAGGGCGGTGCCTCAAAATGAATCTTTGGAGAGCCCATCGGTCCGGAAAGCACCTGCATTGGCTCCGCACTGGTGCGATAGCGAGCCACATCGGTCAAATCCCGTCTGCCACTCATCAACATTCTGCTGGCTTGATGCGTCGATTGTCGCCGGCCAAACCCAGCTGCCTCTCTCAAAGCTACCGGGGTGCCACGCATATTGTGAAGTTCTGGGAACACAACGAATTCCCGCAGCTCGCGGCCAACGAATACTTCTGCCTCAAGGTCGCTCAGGCCTGAGGGCTTGAAGTGCCTAACTATCAGCTCGCAGAAGACGGCACGGCGCTTGTCATCGATCGCTTCGACCTGCGCCCCTGACGGCACCTACCGCGGCTTTGAGGATTTCTGTGTGCTCAACGCCCGCCGAACCGATGAGAAATATCGCGGCAGCTACGCGACCCATGTCATGAAGCGGTTTCAGCAATTTGCGAATTCGCCGCACATAAATAAAGATCTTGAAAAGCTCTTCACCCTGATTGCGCTTAACTGCGCGATCAGAAATGGCGATGCGCATCTGAAGAATTTCAGAATTGTGTATGACGATGTCCTGGGCGAGGCGAGGCTCGCGCCCGTCAATGACTTGGTCACGACCTCCATCTACCTGCCCAAGGACAGCATGGCCCTCACCCGGTAATAGTTGCAACATAGATGGACGATCAGAGAGCCGCCAGAGCTTCCACGAAATACCCTACTGTTCCCCGACATGGATTGTCCAACCTCCTTGTTGGTTGGGAACCAATATTGCCAAGGAGCGATCACCCCGCTAAAGCACCTCTGGTCTGAAACAAAGGGCCGACGCGGTCGGCCCTTTGGGGGAAGATATGGCGCGGCTTAATTATTTTGTAACCGTGCGCGTCAGAACGTTTGATGACTTATCCGTCAAGAGTACGCTGCCGCCAGCGCCCGTTAGACGCGATTTCCCGGGCTGGCCGACGGCGGCATCCTGACCTACTTCGTGACTTCGAGCACTACGAGCACCTCGTGAGTTAAGGTTCCGTAGATACCGGTGACAGCGATCGCCGTCTTTCCTACTGCGGCGTTTTTCCCGGCGGTCAGTGTCAGCGTGCTACTGGCATTTGTGGAATTGGGAGAGAACGACGCTGTGACGCCGTTCGGCAGCCCCACGGCGGTCAGAGCAACGTTTTGATCGAAGCCGTTCTTCGGCATGATGGCGATCATACTTGTTCCACTGCTGCTGCGCTCGATTGTTAGTGTCTTCGGCGTGGCCGTCAGGGCGAAGTTACCCAGCGGATTCACCGTGATGGTAACCGTTGTGCTTGCGCTCACGGTGCCAGAAGTCCCCGTGATGGTCATCGCCGCAGTCCCTTTCTTTGCCGTCGAACTCGCCGTGAACGTCACCGTGCTCGACGAGGTCGCTGGATTCGAACTGAAGAAAACGGAGACGCCCTTCGGCAGCCCCGTGGCCGTCAGCGAAACCTTGCCTGAGAATCCGTTAACCGGAGCGACGCTGACCGTGCTTGTAGCGCTGCCAACACCTTGCACAAGCGTCACAGCCGCGGGTGCGGCAGAGAGACTGAAGCTGGGATTTCCTTGGGCAATGGTCAGGTTCAAATTTGTACTGTTGGTCAGAGAGCCGGACGTCCCCGTAATGGTCAGCGCCGATGTGCTGGATGCCGCTGTGGGGCTTACCGTCAAGGTCAGCGTACTGGTCGCGGTTGCTGGATTCGGACTGAACGACGCTGTTACACCATCGGGCAGGTTTGACACGGAAAGACCCACATTTCCGTGGAATCCTCCCTGCGGTATGATCGCGATGGCGCTATTTCCAGTGTTGCCCACGATGATGGTCAACGAGGTCGGATTGGCCACGAGCGAAAAGTTGGGTGCCGGCTCGGGCCAGTTATTCACCAGGTTCGCGGCATTGAGGGTACCAATGCCAGTCGCAAAGTCCCAGCCGGTTGTAGTTCCAAAAGCTGGCTGATACGCGGTATTAGAAGTTGAGAGTACGCCGAGCATGCCATTCGGAAACGTGCCACTGGTATCGAAGCAATCTACGTTGGTATTGCTGCAAGGCAGATCCATATCGCCAAGTGTCACATCATAGAAAATGCAGGAATTGCCCGCGGCATTTCCAAGCGTTGAGTTACAAGAAGCGCTGCCGCTCTCTCCATACTCACTGGCCGCGAGACTGTAGTAGACCGGATTGGGATTGCCTTGGCGCTCGCCGGTTTTCTGGTTCACCAGCGCCTGAATCCCCGCCATAATCGGCGAGGCGAACGATGTGCCTCCGCCTCCATCCCATGTGTCGGGCGTGCCAGTGCAGGTGTAGCCGTAATAAGGGTCGCTTAGACAATATGCATAGTAGTGTCCCCAGATTCCATTGGCGGCAAAAAGCGACACATCGGGAATATCCCGAACGCCGTCGTTGGGCACCCCGGATAGCGATTGCCACGACGGCTTCGGCCAACCGACGCAGGTTCCACCAACGATGCCTGGCTGGGATGGCATTCCAGTAGCGCAGCGACTGGGGCCGCCGCTGCCAGCATCCGTGTTCAAGAACCCACCCGGCAACCAACTCGTAGTATTGCAAAAGCCGCTCTCGCCCCAAGTTTGGCCAGAGCCTTGGTACAGCGCGATGAGCTGACTGGCGCAGGTGTCGTTCCACGGAATCTCGGGCACATAGGACAGCGCCGAACCATAAACGCCGTTGTTGGTGCCGGCCCAGTAAGTACTGTTGGTACCCGCGTAAGTGTCGCCGAAGTCAGTTCCCCCCACGGCAACGTTATAAGGGGTCGAGGCAAAACCGCTGACTCCGATACCATAGAGCGCAAATGTGTCGCCCGCACTGCAACTTGACGCACCTTCGTCTCCGGAGGAAACGAACACCGAGACGCCTTCCGTAACCGCCTGCTGATAGGCCGCATTGAATGCAACATTGGACGCCGCACCGTTCCCGGCTTCGCACTCGCCGTAGCTCATGCTGACCAACGCCGGCGGTGCACTGCTCGCGTTCAGGATATTCTGCAATGCGATCAACCCGCCGAAGGTCGATGTGTTTGCGCATGAGGCCAACTCAATGGCCGCGCTGGGAGCGGACGCGCTGGCATACTCGACATCCAGGGTTGCCTCCGCGTCGTCGCCATTCACCTTCGGGTCAATACAGTTGTTGGGGCCGTTCGCAGGAGCGGGATGCACCTGCGTGAGCGATCCGCCGGTGTATGACGAAAGACCGAAGACCGATCGAAACGTGGTCCAGTCCGATGCGCTGTAGATGTTGGAGTCCTCAATCAACACGATCGTCTGGCCTTGCCCCGAAAGGCCAGCGCTGAACAGGGGGTTCAGGTTGTAGATCGTCGCCAGATCCGCGGGAACGACCGCGTAATATGTGTTCCCACCTGAATCGAAAGTGTAGCTTGCCCGCGGCTTGTACATCGGGCGAGGCGTAAAGTCGTGCAACGACACAACGCCCGCCACCGCCGGCCGCAGCGCGGCTGGTATCTTTGGATCGCTCATGTTGGCGATATGCTTCACGCCCTTCACCTTCAGGTTGTGGATCTCGGTCCGGAAGGCGTCTCGCACTTGCCCGGCCGTTCCTGAAAAGTCAATGAGCATTCCGTTTTCATAAACTACGTTGACCGTGAAACCATGCGCCTGCAGCCAACGCTGAATCGTATCGAGATCCTGCTTCGACAGTCCGAATCGCTCTCCGAATTCCGTCGCCGTGATCCAGTGATGAAAATTCGGCGAAGATTTGTCCTGAATGTCGTCGATGAACTCTTCCAGTTCGCGCTCCTGCTCCGCCGAGCGTTTTAACTGGAGCATCATGTGCTCCATCGGGAGACTGTCCGCTACTCGCCCGCGATCGGCTTTTGCCTTCACTTCCGGGCGCGTGTTGCCAGCTAGTGTGACGAGTTCGCTTTCATCCACACTCTGCGTGATCAGCACGGAGCTAGAGGCATGCGCTCGCCCAACGAATATGAAACACAGCGACGTCAGAATTGCCGGTAAGAGAAGTACGAGTGACAGCCTGGCTCGCTTCATCGATAAACTCCTTCCAATTTGGTTGCACGCCGCTGCTCTTTGAGAACGCGGCCGGGTGGTCCAGCAAGCAATGAAAACGAAAGCGACAGGGGGAACAAGACTCCTGATGTTCGTTTACGGCCGCGTTCCGCTCCACTGCCCGCGGGCAGCCACTTCATCACTTGCTGCCCACGGGATCGCTTCCAGGAGAAAGATCGATCAGACTGAACGGGCACGACTTACTCCACTGCCTGCTCAATCGCTTTGGAGACGCTTCCCTCGTTGTCGGCATCGCCCGCATAAGTTGCTGTCAGGGTTCTAATTCCCGAGGAACCGAACGTGAGCTGGCACTTGCCCTTGTCGCCTCCCGAGAGTATTCCCGTGCAACTTTCACCCGTACTAGCATTCACGGTCACGGTTCCGGTCGGCTTGGTCTGTTTCGTCTCATCCTTGGCGATCACACTGAATTCCACCGTCACGGCTTTCCCAACCTTTGCGGGGTCAGGAATATGCGAGGTGATCTTGATGCTCGTGGAATTGAACGTCGCCTGTGTAACTGCGCCGGAAACGCTGCCTTGATTCGCGGAGTCCCCCGAGTAGGTTGCCGTCAGGGTTCTGATTCCGGCCGACTCGAACGCTAGCTGGCAACTCGCCTTGCCGCTCAAAGGAAGTGCAACAAAACAAGCTTCCCCAGTGCTGGCATTTACTGTCACGGTACCGGTCGGCTGGGTAAAACCTTTCACGGTCTGAGCGACGGTGAAACCCACGGTTACTATTTGACCTGTCTTGGAAGGACTGGGGCTGCCTTTGACAATGGCAGTCGCTGTCGTAACGGGATTCGGTTCCAGTTCGAAGACAACACCGGCACCAGCCTGACCGTACTTCGCGCCTCCATTTGATGCCACACCATAAACATTCCCCGCATTATCGACTCGAAGAAGGCCGACTGGGTTTGAGCCATCTGCGCCTGCGTCAAAACCGAACAAGACGTTGGCGGTCCAGGCTGTGGACTGCCCGCCCGAAGGAGGAGTTAGTTCGTATATCGCTCCACAACCGAAGCTGCCACAATATTGATTAACCACACCTCCCGCTCCAACGGCATAGAGATTTCCAGCTTTGTCAAAAACAAGGCCGCCCCCGATGTTCCCGAAGGCGTCGCCGGGGACGTAAATCCAGGCAGTCAGGCCCGAGGGAGTAAGTTTGTAGATGCCGCCGACAAGATTTGGCCATGTACCGTAGGCAGCCGTGCCGTAGATATTGCCAGCGACGTCCAGAACCAGACCCCCGAAAGGCTGAAGGCCATCGTTCGGCGCCCCTTGAAAGGTATGTACGGTATGAAGGGCCCAACCTTTCTTCGCTGTATAGTGCAGCTTGAAAACTGTTCCGTTGTTTGCAATTCCACCTGAATTCGTGGTGCCATAGAAATCGCCTTTCTTGTCCCTGATGAGTGGGCCAGACGGGTAAGCGCCATCGTTACCACCCGTGAAGGTATAGAGCGTCTGCTCTGACCAGTAGGGGCCTCCGCCATTGACACCCTGCTCGAGAACCAGCTCATCAACCGTACCGTATCCGTTCCCACCATCGTCTCTCTCGGTCACGACGTACACATTGCCCGCTGCATCCAGGATCACGGGACCTTGTGGATTTTGTCCATCGCTTCCGCCAGTGAACCCGTAAACATTGCACAATATCCAGGCTCCGCCGTTTGGTTCCTGGCAGAGCTCGAACACAGAGCTCGCGGCAGTCGTCCCATAAAGATTCCCTTGGCTGTCAATTGTCAAGGAGTTAGGCCAGGCTCCCACGGTCCCGCCGGGCAATGAATAAATGTTGTTATAAGTCCATCCGCCATTTCCATCAGGGCTCAGTTCGAAAACGGTGCCACAGCCACCCGAGCACGGACCCGACCCGCCATAGTACGCTGTCCCATAGAGGTTGCCGGAGCTATCCGCGACCAATCCGGACTGGGGATTCATGCCATCCGGAGACGCAGTGAAGTCGTGGAGCACAGATTGGGAGTAGGTGAGCGCGTCGGTCGGTTCGACACGCGTTCCCGATTGGCCCGTGCGCGCATTCGCAGACAAACTAACCGCTGCCACTAGAACCAAAGTGGGCAGTAGTTTGAACCGGCCGATAAGACTGCGAATGGCAACTTGATTCATGATCGATTCTCCTAACGGGTGTTACGGTCGGCGGCACGTTTTCCCGCCTTGTTATTCCCTGCATTGCCGCCTGCTTCCTAGGCGGCAACGCAGGGTTTTATCTACAGGGCGGCGATGTGCTCAAGTTCAAACACGTCGCTACGGCTGGAACTCAAATACGTTCCCGATGAACTGATCGCCGCCGCCGAGATTATTCATCCCATAGAGATTGCCGCTCTTGTCTTTAATTAGCTCGTTGTAGTTGGGTATGCCGCCGTCGGAACCAGCGGTAAACTGATAGAGGGTCGTTTCTGTCCAGCCGCCAGTAACCTTCTTTGTTGGCTTTATATACGCAAGCTCAACGAGCGAGCCCACGGTGTATTCGCCACTTGCAGCCGCACCGTACCAAATGTTGGCATTCTTGCCCTCAACGAGTTGCCAGTTAGGGGCGCCTGCAAAGCTGGAGAGCACTTGTTCCGAGTAGCTTTGTGTGCTGCTCGAGTACACTAACTCCCAGAATGTGCCACTATCATTATCGGTCCCGCCCCCGGCTGCAGTCCCGTAAATGTTGTTATCGACTATAACCGGCGTCATTTGCAGAGGGTTTGCAGAATCCGTCGCAGTGGCGCCGAAGTTATACAGTACGGTTTCAGTCCATCCTTTGGTACCAGGTTGCAACTCATAGGCGATTCCACAGCCATAGGTGCCATTCCCCGAAGCTACGCTACAAAAGGCGGCGCCATTGCTGGCATCAACGCCACCCTCGGTCGTGACGCCATATAGATCTTTCCCCTTCAGAGCAAGTGCGCCCATCGGAAGAGCGCCGTCGGTCGAGGAGTTTGCGGCGAAGCTATAAAGGACGGTTTCCGTCCACCCCCCCTTAACCGTTTTCGTCGGCTTTTTATACGACAGCTCGTACACCGTGCCCGAACCATTGGAGCAACCATAAAGTCCGAAAGTTTCTAGATAGCCATAGGCTCCAGCTGCAGGGCCGGTTCCGCCGCAAAGTGTCGTGCCGTAAAGAGTGGTGGCAGCGCTCGACGCCAGGGTGACACCTGCGAATGGACTGAATCCGTCACCGCTGCCCGCCGCACCAAAACTGTGAAGGACGGTTTCCGTCCAGGAGGTACTTCCCGCAGCTGGCGGCGAGAGCTTCCAAACGGTTCCAGTACCGTTGGTTCCTCCCAACAGGGTCGTACCATAAAGGTTCCCAGCCGCGTCAATGGCAAGACTGCCACACGGGGTAGATCCATCGTTGAAGGTGGTGCTATTTGGATCGAAGCTGTAGAGAAGGGATTCGCTCCAACTCCCGCCCGCTTGGGATGGGGGAGTGAGCTCAAAAACTACGCCTGCACCGTTAGCGCCGCCCCAGTCAGTCGCGCCATAAAGGTTGCCTTTCGTGTCAAACACCACGCCGTTACAGACCGGGCTGTTGCCATCGTAGCTAGAGACGGTGCCGAAGTCCCATAACACGGACAAGGTGCCCGCGGTCTGGGCGAAGGCGCCAAGAGCAGATAACAAAACAATTATCATAGCCGCGCCTTTAATCACGTTCAGCGCGAACGAAGACTTTCTGCGTTGCATAGGTTTTTCTCCTTGTTTGAGTTTTTGTAAATTTCCCGTGCAGTATCCGTTTCCCCGAGTACGTCTGGTGCTCCGTCCGCGGGGGTGAAATTCTTGCATCTGGCCAGCGCGTGAGCTGTCTGCGCCGCTTTCCGATCTGTACTAGTTTTGCTGTCCGACGACTTGGGCTGCAATCCTTTTAGGGCTTTAGTTCGCCGGGCATGCCCTGCAGCAACCGAGTGTGCAGAAACAGGCTTGGCAGCTGGCACTCGTGTCCCGTCCTCTAGTTCGACCAGCCGTAAAGAACTCGGCATAATCGAGGAAAAACAAATCGCAGAAACTACCATGATTCCAATCAACCCGAGCAAAGTCCGCTTCACAATCAAGTACACTGTCCCCATTCTTGTGGTTCCGCACGGTGTTTCGTCCTTGCTCATGGCTCATTCCTGGCATGGGAATTGACGTACCCAGCCACTTCGTTTTGGCTCTACCTGAGAAAGGTGAGCATGCGTGTGAACTGCACACTCGCATCGGTCCCAGCCGGTCAACCATGGAGATACGAGGGGAGAGTCAACGATCCGCGCGAGGCCATCTAGATCCCCTTCAGCTCGTAAAACGGGAATTGGCTCTGAAAAGGCTCAAACAAAATGAAAATAATCACAGAGTCGCTGCTCTTTGCGATTTATGCGCAAACCGGTGCACGTTTTATTCCAAGCTTGCCTCGATCTCCGCCGTGGAAGTACTTCGCGCTCATTCAATTGCAGTTCAAACGGCGCTCGCACGTGGTAGCATTTGACCTAGCGGCACGGAATTCCTCCTCCCCATTCCATAGGGACGTATTATGGCTGTCTCTTCAGTCGGCATCACAACGTTGCTGCGTGCGTGGAGCAACGGCGACGACCACGCGCTCGACCGGCTGACTGCCCTTGTCTATGGCGAATTGCATCGCTTGGCGCGATCCCACATGGCCCGGCAAAATCGCGACCATATCCTTCAGAACACGGCTCTCGTTAGCGAAATCTACCTGCAGTTGGGCAACTTCCGGAAAACCGATTGGAAGAACCGCACGCATTTCTTTGGGGTTTGCTCGCAATTGATGCGACACACTCTCACCGACTATGCTCGCTCCCGGCTCTACTTGAAGCGTGGGGGCGAAGCTCAGCATGTGCCTTTCGATGAGAACCTTGGAGTCCCCGAGCACGATCCCGGCGCTGAATTGATCGCGCTGGATGACGCGCTACATGATCTGGCTGCATTTGACGAGCGGATGAGCCAGGTCGTTCAACTTCGTTTCTTTGGAGGGTTCAGCATCAAAGAGACGGCCGAGACGCTGGACATTTCGGAAGCCACTGTCAAGCGGGAATGGGAGTCGGCCAAGCTCTGGCTACTGCGTGAACTGGACAGAGGCAAGCAGAATGGACAGTGAACGCTGGCGACAGATCAAGGAATTGTGTTTCGCCGCTTCGGAGCGCGAAGAGAGCGAGCGTCAACTCTTCGTAGCGGAGGCTTGTGGCCAGGACAACGAACTGCGTTCCGAGGTGGAATCGTTACTTGCCTATAAATCGCGCGCCGTAGACTTTATCGAATCGCCAGCGCTGGAGCTTGCCGCACAATTGCTGGCGGAGGATTTGGTCCGAAAAGACAATCTCAGCGAAATCAATTTCAGCGCGTTCAGCGACAACGGTTCCCGCTACCGCATTCTTGAAAAACTGGATGCGGGCGGTATGGGCGTGGTCTACAAAGCGGAGGATACGCAACTGGACCGCCTGGTCGCGCTCAAGTTTCTTTCTCCGGTATCGCCAGACTTCAGCTCAGGAGATGTCGTTCTGCCGGGGGTGCAATATGACCGCTCCACTCTAGACCGCGCTATAAGAGAAGCCCGCGCCTCTTCTGCGCTCGATCACCCGAATATTTGTACCGTGCACGAAGTTAACCAGTACAAAGGCCATCCGTTCATTGTCATGCAGTTCCTGGCAGGGCGCACCATGAAGCATGAGATCGGCGGCAAGCCTCTGAGCGTGGAACGAATCGTCGACCTCGGCGCTCAAATCGCCGACGCGCTCGACGCGGCCCACGCAGCTGGAATTATCCACCGCGATGTCAAGTCATCAAACATTTTCGTAACGGAGCGGGGGGAAGCCAAAATTCTGGATTTTGGTCTGGCGAAATTGGTTTCGCACGGACCAATTGGCGAAGTGCCTCCGCCCATGCCTTTGGACGATGTACCGACTGCCCGTTTATCCGAATCTGTACACAGTCGGACCGGGCGGTTTCTGGGAACGACCTTTTACATGTCGCCGGAACAAATCCAGGGCAAAACGGTCGACGCACGCACCGACCTATTCTCTCTAGGAGTCGTGCTCTATGAGATGGCTACGGGTCTGTTGCCCTTCCGGGGCGAGACCGCCGCAGCGGTCTCGGGCAGCATCTTGGTGGATACACCGGCTCCTGCCAAGCTCAATCCCGAACTGCCGGGGGAACTCGTCTCGATCATCAATAAGGCCCTTAATAAGGACCGCGAGCAGCGCTACCAAACGGCTGCCGAACTACGGGATGACCTGAAGCGCTTGAAAATGGACTCGGCGGAGCACGCGATCCACGTCTCCCGAGTTCGCAAGCGCTGGCCGTTGGCACTTGCAACGGTGTCAATTTTGCTAGTTGCTGCATTGCTGGCAGGCTACTTCCATTTCCACGCACGACCAGCATCCGCCCTCGCGGAACCTCAAACAGTAGTGCTAGCCGACTTCAATAATGCGACAGGAGAGGGCATCTTCGATGGCACCCTGAAGGAGGCGCTTCGTGTCCAACTGGAGCAGTCGCCGTTCCTCAGCGTGCTCTCCGACCAAAAGATGAGGCAAGAGCTTAGCTATATGAGCCGACCTCAAGACACGAAGCTCGCGGGCGAAGTGGCACGGGAAGTATGTTTGCGGACCGGAGGTAAGGTATTCGTAAGCGGATCGATTTCCAGTCTGGGCAACCACTATGTGGTTTTGCTTCAGGCTGTGAACTGCCAGACGGGGGAGGCAATCGGCAACGAAGAGGCCGAGGCCCAGAGCCGTGAAAAGGTACTACGAGCTTTGAGTGACGCCGCGACGAAGTTGCGTTCCCGTCTGGGCGAGTCCTTGGCGACTATTCGGAAATATGACACTCCCGTCGAGGCTACCACTGCGTCGCTCGCCGCTCTTCAGGCGTATAGCTTGGGTATAACGGCAATAGACACGAAGGGCGAATACCGGGCAGCGATTCCTTTTTTTGAGCGCGCGATCAAAGTCGATCCCAACTTCGCCATGGCCTATGCCCGGCTGGGAAATGCATATATCAATTTCAATCAGCCTGCCCTGGGCGCTGCTGCCATAAGAAAAGCATACGACTCGCGGGAACGCGTAAGCGAGCGGGAAAGGCTTTACATTGAATCGCATTACTACGACATGGTCACGGGCGAAGCGGATAAGGCCGTTGAAACATACCAATTTTGGGAAAAAACTTATCCCCACGACTTCGTTCCTTATGCCAACCTGGGGGTAATTTACTGCAACTTGGGACATCCGGAAGAGAGTATCTCTGAAGAACTGGAGGCCTTGCGTCTAAACGGTAACGATGGGTTAAGTTACTCCAGCCTCGCCAGTGTCTACATCAATCTGAACCAGTTCGATAAAGTGGACGAGGTTCTGAACGAAGCCAAAGCACGCAGGGTGGATAGTGCCTTTTTCGTCGGTAATCGCTATCAATTGGCATTTGTGCGGCACAACGAAGCGGAGATGGAGCGCCAGGTTGCGGCCGCGGTCGGAAAACCTGGAATTGAGAACTTGCTAATTGGTTACCAGGGCGACACCGAGGCCTATCACGGCCATTTGGCCAAGGCTCGCGAATACACGCGGCAGGCGATCGCTTCCGCCCGTCAGGACGGCGACGAGGAAACTGCTCTCGGTTATGCTGCAATTGGGGCACTCCGCGAAGCCGAACTTGGTAACCGGGCCACAGCGACAAGGCAAATCACCGATATACTTGTGCACGGTCGCGGACAGGAAATTCAGATCTTAGGAGCTCTTGCGCTGGCACGGGCGGGAGAACACGAAAAAGCACTTGCACTCGGACATGACCTGAACCAACGTTTTCCCTTCAATACACTCTTGAACGAATACTGGTTGCCGTCAATTCGAGGCGCTGTTGCACTTCAGCGCAACAATCCCGCTCAAGCCATTGAGATTCTAGAGCACGCAAGGCGTTACGAACTGGCCGCTCCCCAAGTTGCCACCAATGTCGCGCTCTATCCCATCTATCTGCGCGGCGAGGCTTACCTGGCAGCGGGCTTTCCCGACAAAGCGCAGGTGGAGTTTCAGAAGATCCTCGATCACCCCGGCCTTGTTGGAAACTACATTCTGGGAGCACTGGCTCACTTGGGCATCGGTCGCGCCTATGCGATGGAAGCCGGCATTCCAGTTGTGTCAGTGTCTAAGAAACCCGGTACAGAGCAGCACTTTGGACGAGCACTCGACCGGACGGGCGCCCTTGCAAAGGCCCGCGCAGCGTATGGGGATTTCTTTACAATTTGGAAAGATGCCGATTCGGATATTCCCCTGCTCAAGCAAGCTCGCATAGAGCATCGCAAGCTCCAGTAGCTCCTTACTTCACTTCCATCCGACACTACCTGAAATTACTGCCGAAGTGGGCCGACGTGGATTGGTTGAGTGGGACTCTGCGAGTAGAGCGCGGCATTGTGCAGCAGATTGTGGATGATGTGAAAACCGACGATTCACGCAAGACGCTCACGATGTCGGATGACTTACTAAACGTGCTGAAAGCGTGGAAGCAAACCACTCAGTTCCCGGCGAATGAGGATTGGGTTTTTGCTTCGCCGGTGCAAGTTGGAAAGCTACCTTATTCCTACACGGGAGTGAAGCAGGACGTGCAACGCGCTGCCGATGCCGCAAGCCTTGGGCATCTGCGGAGCCACGCATTCCGCCACACGTACCGCACGTGGTTGGATTCAGTGGGCACGCCGGTGGGAGTGCAACAGCGTCTCATGCGCCATGCGGACATCCGCACGACGATGAACATCTACGGGGACGCCGCGACGCCGGACCTGCGCGAAGCCCACGTGAAAATCGTGGATCTTGCACTCAACGGCACGGGACGCGGCACGGAACAGGGTCCAAGTCATTGAAAAGATGGTGGGCGCTATAGGATTCGAACCTATGACTTCCACCGTGTGAGGATGGCACTCTACCGCTGAGTTAAGCGCCCACTTGGAATCGCGGTAAGTCAGAATCATTATACCCAAGTTCCCGCGCTGCTCAAGGAACCGCGACGTCGCTCCTCCCACCTTGCCAAGGGGAAAACGCTCTCCCTAGCCAAGGTGGACGGCGCGATTTTCGCAGCGCAGATAACGATTGAGTGTCCGACGTCTTAATGTTCGACGTCAAAGTAGATTTTGGCGGTCGCGCGGTACTGCACGACATTAGCGCCGTCCAGCAGCATGTCGAAAGAATCGACGTGAGCCCATTTGATTGCGCGCACGGTTTTGGCCGCCTCTTTGACCGCTGCTTCCGCCGCCTTGGCGAAGCTTTCCTTGGATGTTCCGACTACTTCAATCACTTTTTGAGTCACAATGCCTCCTCGGCGTAACTGCGGATTGTACTCCTCAAGTGCGCTTTGGAGCGAGTGCGCCCCTCACAGGCTCACTCTCTGTCGACTGAAACAAACCAGGCTGGTCGACGGCGCTATCAACGGTCTCATTATCATTTTGCACACCATCTCTTGGTGCGAAGCAGGGTCTGTGCGAACAAGAACCGTCAGCGTATCTTAGAAAACGCGGCAAGAGCGCGGAATTCTCAGCTCCACCAATCGCACCGGAACGATGACGGAAATGCCAGCATCGACATATCGCGGACGTCTCGCTCCCTCGCCAACCGGATTGCTTCACCTCGGCCACGCGCGCACGTTTTGGATTGCGGCTCAGCGGGCTGCCGAACACAATGGAACGTTGATTCTACGTAATGAGAACCTCGATCCTCAGCGCTCGCGTCCGGAATTCGCCGCCGCCATGCTCGAAGACCTGCGCTGGCTCGGGATCCGATGGAACGAGGGTCCGGATTGCGGAGGTAGCTACGGTCCCTACGAGCAGAGCGAGCGACGCGGGCATTATCTCAAAGCGTGGCGGGAATTGCGTGACGGCGGGTTCATCTATCCCTGTACCTGTTCGCGCAAGGACTTGGCACAGGCCGCGAGCGCCCCAAACGACGCGGACGACGAGCCGATTTACCCAGGACGCTGCCGCACTCGAAACGACGCTGGCACTTTTTCCGCGCCGGGTGGAGTGAACTGGCGATTTCGCGTTCCTGACAGCGAAGAGATCAGGTTCGCAGACTTGAATCTTGGCGAACAGCGATACATGCCCGCACGCGACTTCGGCGATTTTCTCGTCTGGCGGCGCGACGACGTGCCAGCCTATCAACTCGCGGTTGTCGTCGACGATGCGGCCATGCGCATCACGGAAGTAGTGCGCGGCGCGGATTTGCTGAAATCCACCGCTCGCCAGTTGCTGCTGCTGCGGGTACTCGCGCTGTCCGCACCGTCTTATTTTCACTGTGAATTGTTGCGCGATTCGAGCGGCATGCGTCTGGCCAAACGGCACGATGTGCTCAGCATCCGGCATTTGCGCGAAACCAGAATGACACCCGAAGCCGTACTGGAACTGGCATTTCGGCCAACCCCCAACCGTTCACTTGAGTAATATGGGCAAGTGACAACCGTAATCTCGCTCTGCGGTAACCGCGCGCTACCATGAGCCTGAAAGCGGGTTTTCCCTTTCAGAGGGCGCGAACTATGCTCCGAACTATGCTCCGAATTTCCAGCCGGGCTTTTCATCCTGCAATCGGAACCATCGCATTATTTCTGCTGACAAGCGCAGTTGCATTCAGTCAAGCAACTCAGAGCCAGTCGCCATCGAGCCGGGCCGCCTCTGGTCAAGCGTCATCTCAATCGTCGTCCGCTCAAACATGGCCGAGCCAATCGCCGCCCAATCAGTTGCCATCCGGTCAATCTTTAGGAGAAATCGCACGCAAGAATCAGCAGAAGAGAGCTGCGCATGCGTCCACCGCACCGCCGCCAAAAGTAATCACGAATTCCGATCTTCCCAAGAACCCAGACGGATACACCACTGCGACGGCCAATCCACGCCAGAATTCATCAACGTCGCTGGCAAACGCGGCCGCGAGCCGGAGAGCTGCCTCACAGCGCACCGCGGAACAGCGAGCCGCCGTGCAATGGCGGCAACAGATTCTTGTACAAGAAAATAAGGTTGCGAACCTACAGGCGCGGTTCGACCGGCTCAGAGCCCAGATCCATCTGGTGAATCCGAACGCTAATTACAGTTCCGGCGAAGGCATCGCGTACAATCCCGGTCAAGCGCGGCAAATAGTGCGCCTGCAAGAGATGCAAGATCAACTCAACCAACAGAAGCAGAAACTGGACCAGATGCAGGAAGCCGCCCGCCACGCCGGCATGCACACTACTGTGTACGATCCGTAGAAACCGGCTCGGTTACGAGAAACAGATCCTTAGAACAATCTGGGCTCGCTGTTATTTGGTCGTACCTCCTTGCGCCCCGGCGGCTGCCGACTAGAATGGCCTGGGGCAGTTTGCTGCGGTTTTCACCGCCGGCGCGCCGTCCTGCGATTCATATAATTCAAATCGAACTCTTTGGAGGATTGCGCGATGCATTATCGCCAAAAGCCGGGTGCTTGGACCGGTCTATTTGTTCTCAACGTTGTAATCGTCCTCGCGTTGCTTGTTGTGCCGGAAACGGCTTTGGCAAAGAATGAGCCGAAGGCCTATCCGGAGTCGGGGAAAGTAATCTCCACTGGTCTAAATGAGCACACCAAGTCGCATCCAAAAACGGGCCCAAACGGAAGCATGGGCGGCGGTAATTACTCGGTGTACAGCCACACCTATAAGGTTGAAACAGACTCAAGAATTTACGAATTGGATTGCGGCAAGGTGCCGACATTCGGATTCCACTCGACTGGAAAGGGCTGCGGTGGAGAAAAGGAACTGGAGATCGGAGATGTGATTAAGTTTCGGATAGAAAAAGATTCGTTCTACCTGCCGAAGGCAGACGGCTCTGAGCAGAAACTGCGGATTCTGAATCAGGAGCTGAAGCCGGATGCCAAACCAGACGAAGCGAAACCGGCAGAAGCAAAAGAGCCCGACGCAAAGCAATAGCGGGCACGGGGTTCTCAACAACAAAGGACGCGGCCCGCAAACGGCCGCGTCTTTGCTTAACAGCCGGTGCGTCTATTACTCAGGCAGATTTTTCTCGCGGTTCTTCCGCATGCACCAGCGGCTCGTTGACGAGGTGCTCGCTTAGAAACCATGTCTGGAGTTCGCTCGGGCGTAACACGTCGCTCACTACCAGATCGTTGGTGCCGATGTCGCCCAGTTCGTCGGCTCGTCTGGCCAGTTCGCGGCAGTACGTGATGATGATCTCGTGCGCATCCAGCAGGCGCGAAATCTGCACTGGCACCTCTTCCCTTCCCTTCGGCGGGCGGGGAATGCGCGTCAACTCGGCAACGTCGTGAGCCATGGCAATGCCGACTCCACCCAGCAATTGAATGCGCTCCGCGATTGTGTCGACAATCTCGCTCTGCTCTTCAAAATGCTTATCGAACAAAAGATGCAGCTGATAAAACGTGGGCCCGGCGACTTGCCAATGCGATTTTTTGTAGAGATCGCGCAGCGTCATGGTGTCGGCTAGCAACTGGTTGAGTTGTTCGGTCATTTGCAGGCGCACAGGCTCTTCCAGTTGCAGCGGGAGCATGGCGGTGACGGTCCCAAAAGGCTGAAGTTCGTGCGCCGACTGATGAAATCTCGGCTGCGCGGAAACTGTGCGATGGTTGGACGTTGTTTTCCTGGCCATAAATTCTCCTCCGATTGATCTCTTAGGCGAGCGATTGCAGAGACACAACCCGGCCCGAATGCGAGCCGTCCAATCACCCGTCCGACAGCGTTTGGATGCCGGCGAACGAAAAGAGATTTTCCTTATTTTCGGAGGAACGATACGAAGAGGAACAGTACGGCGCAGGCGTTGGCCGCCCGCGCTGCCTGCAATCGTCAGTCGGCGGCGCTGCGCCGGATGCTGAACATCTCGGTAAGATATTGAACCTGCGGTTGGCCCTTGACCCCAGCCTTGGCCATACGGGTTTTAAGATCGTCGGACGCGATGAAGGCCCGCGCCCTGTCGTAGTCTTCCCATTCGAAGACCAGCGTCAGCTCATTGGGATTTTGAACTCCGCGGAAAATCCGGCAACTGCGCTCTCCGTTTCGCGTGCGCCAGTCGAGCGAAGAATCGAAAACCGACTTCCAGACGGAATAGTCGGCTACTTCATGATGAACGACAAGATAGATCATGAGGGCAAGCCTCTCCTTTCACAGCAGAAAACCTTGCGCCAAACCGCGGATAAATGCAAGTGCCGCGGTCACAGCGTCAAAGCGGCGCACCGGGCAGCCGGTCGTCCGTCATCATGTTACGCTCTACAGAACTCTCAGGCCATGTCCCCTCCGTTGTGCGGCCGAGTTTGCGATCCGGAAGCTAGTACAATCTTGTTCGTTCACAGATACCTGTTTCCACGGCCAGTAAAATAATGGCGCCGAAGGCAAGACAACCCAATCACTCAAAGAGCTTGAGTTACCAGGCACAGTCCGGCAGCCCTCAATATTTGCTTCCGCTGCTTGCCATGGCTCTTGCGGTCGCAGTTTATCTGGGTGCGGCCAGCTTCCCTTTCGTCTTCGACGATCTGCGCCAAATTCTGCAAAATCCCCGAGTGCAGTCGTGGAGCTATTTCCCGCACTACTTCACCGAGAGCCTCTGGAGCCATCTCCCGGCTGCCCCCAATAGTTATTACCGTCCTCTCTTTCTTGTATGGATGCTGCTGAATTTCAAGCTCTTCGGCCACAACCCAATGGGATGGCATCTCGCGGGACTGCTGCTGCATGCGGGGGTTACATGGCTTGTGTTTCGTCTCGCTGCGCGAGAATTAAATGACAAGATAGCCGCAGGATTCGCCGCCATAGTGTTTGCGCTGCATCCCGCCCACGCCGAAGGTGTCGTCTGGATCTCCGGCTTGAACGAACCGCTGTATGCCGCCTTTTTCCTGGCAACCCTACTTTGCTATTTCCGCTGGAAAGATGGCGATGGCGATGAGTGGATTGCCGCATCGCTCATCTGCTTTGCCCTGTCAATGCTGGCGAAGGAGACCGCCGTTATGGCACCCGCATTGATCTCGCTCTACGAATGGCGGAGTCGGGCGAAAGAGATAAGAATGGCCCGAATACGGGCAACGCTTTTGACCGTCACATCCTATGTTGTGGTTGCGATTCTCTATCTTGGAGTGCGCACCTACGGCATGAGAAACACGGTCGCGCTAACCGTGAAGCACCCCTCCATCCCATCTGTGTTCCTCACGTTGCCGGCAGCACTGTGGTTCTACCTGCAAAAGCTGGTCATTCCCTGGCCAATGGCCGTCTTCTACCCGCTGACTTTTGTCAGCCGAGCGGGCCTGTGGGATTTCTGGCTGCCGCTTCTGGCGTTGTCGATAGTGGGCGCTGCCCTTTGGACATGGGCAAAGCGCGACCAACGTGTGATGGTAGCCTGCTGGTGGCTGTTCCTGCCGTTGCTGCCTCCTCTGCTGGCGATTGTGCGATTTCTTCCTGGCGATCTGGTGCATGACCGTTACCTCTATTTGCCCTGCGTGGGCTTCAGTATGCTAACCGCAATTGCACTGCGGAGGATTCCCGTCGGTAAACGGAATCCGTGGGGCATCCCCGCGGCTCAGTTTGCGGCACTTGCAGTTGTGGGATTCGCGTTCGCGTTCGCATGCGTAAAGCAGGCCGATTATTGGTCAAGCGATCTTGTGCTTTATAGCTGCGCGGTTGAAGTCTCGCCAATGAATGCGGTGGCTCTCAACCAGTTGGGCAGCGAGCTCTCGCACGTGGGCCAGGATGACCGTGCGGTTGCGTACCTGGAGCGTGCCGTCCAGGTTGATCCGGACAACTACCGCTCGTTATTACTGCTCGGGATCACAGAAAATAATCTGGGCCGCTATGACCGCGCCATTCCTGCCTTGCTTCACGCCCGCGAACTTCATCCCAAGGGAGGCATCGCCGATTTCTTCCTCGGCATGGCCGAAGTGGGCGCCCACCAATTCACGGAAGCTGAAGTTACTCTGCGCCACGCCATCGAACTGGTTCCGGGCAAATTCCGGCAACATTATTTGTTGGGAGTAGCTCTGGAGCAACAAGGCCGCCTTGGCGAAGCGCGAAGTGAATTCCTCAGGGAGCTACAGCTCGATCCCACGTCCGCCGACGCCAAAGCGAGACTTCAGGAGATGGAGTCACGGCAGGGGAGCAACGAGGGCGAACAGTAGCAAGACTTGTAGAAAATGGTCGGGACGGCGAGATTTGAACTCGCGACCCCTTGCACCCCAAGCAAGTGCGCTACCAGGCTGCGCTACGTCCCGACGAGATCCGCTGCCCGAGATGGCAGCGTGGGGGTTGACTCTGAAATTCTACACTACCCGTGCACGAGGCGTGCGGCTTGATAGCGGCAGAGATCTTTCGACTCCGTGGCTGCTGCGCTTTGCTTTGCAGCCGCTCCGCTCAAGATGACATTGTTCCTGGAGTTCCGCCCTTGGGTCCAACCCTACCCTGCTCCGACTGACCCGCCGGGCTTACCTTACCGTGCCTCTTCGCGGGTTCCCTCTACCCTACTTCTTTCTGCGACGTCTCCGCTTCCTGGTCGTCGGCGTGGCCCAAACCGAATTTCTTCAGCTTATAGCGGAGTGCATCGCGGCTGATGTCGAGGAGCTTCGCGGCATGCGTCTGATTGTTGCCCGCCTGCTTCATCGCAATTTCCACCATCGCGCGTTCCACCTCTTCGAGCGACGTGCCGCCTTCCGGAATGTAGAGCCTCGGCAGGGAGCGTCCGTTGGGCAGGCTTTGGCCGTTATCGTGGGAGGCGGAATGCTCGAACGCCGTCATTCCGGCCCGGGCCTGGTTCACGGCAAATGGCAGGTACGCGGGGCGCAGCAGCGATTCATCTTCCAGAATCATTGCTCGCTCAATCGAATTCCTCAGCTCTCGTATGTTGCCCGGCCAGTCGCTTTCCAGCAGCAGACGCCGCGTTTCGTCGGTAATGCCGCGCACGGACTTGCGGAAGCGCTGGTTATAACGGTCGATAAAAAAATCAACCAGAGGCAGAATGTCTTCTTTGTGTTCGCGCAACGGGGGGATAAAAATGGCGATAATGGCCAGCCGATAATACAGATCCTGCCGGAACCTGCCTTCGCGCACTTCTTTTTCCAGATCGCGGTTGGAAGCCGCAATCACGCGCACGTTTACCTGCATATCCCGCACCCCGCCAATGCGCCGGATCACCTGATCCTCGAGCACGCGCAGCAGTTTGGCTTGCAGCAGCGGCGAGAGTTCTCCAATCTCGTCCAGAAACAGCGTCCCGCCATCGGCCATTTCGAACAGGCCCTTCTTCATCTGCTTGGCGTCGGTGAACGCGCCTTTTTCGTGGCCGAACAATTCCGCTTCCATCAGCGTTTCCGGAATCGCCGAGCAATTGATGGCCACAAAAGGCCGCTCCTGGCGAGTGCTTTCGTAGTGAATCGCCTTGGCGATCAGGTCCTTGCCCGTGCCGCTCTCGCCCTGAATCAGAATCGTTGTCGCTTCGCTTGACGCCACTTTGCGCACAAAATTCAGCAGTTCGGTCATCTTCGGAGAATCCGCAACGATCTCGTGATAACCCGCGCGCCGCTTTATCTCCCCGCGCAGCGACTGCACTTCCGAGCGCAGCCGCGTCGCCTCCAGCGCGTTCTTGATGGTGACGTGCAGTTCGTCGAAGTCGAGAGGCTTGCCGACAAAATCGTAGGCGCCCAGCTTGATGGCAATCTTCACATCGTCCAGTTGCGGGTCGGCCGTGATCATAATGACGGCGGGCGCGCCCTCATTTTTCTTGAGCTGTTCCAGAACCTGTATGCCGTTGATATCGGGCAGCCGCACGTCGAGCAGAACCAGATCGGGCGATTCAATCTGGGCGAGTTTCAGCCCAGGCTCGGCAGCCTCCGCCTCCGAGACGTGGTACCCCCACTCCTCGCACTTTTGGCGCAGCGACCAGCGCACAAGGCGTTCATCGTCAATAATTAGGATTTTCTCGGTTGCCATGCCAAACCCGCTCTATTCTAGCGCACTGCTGGCGTTAGCCTGGCAAGGTACCCATCATCCTCTGCCAGGGCCCAGCGCCGGAATTAGACGACAGCCGGTCGATTGTCCCTGTGATTGGCGTCACAATCTCATGTGACAGAACTTGCAGGCGCGCAGCCGCCACCGCGATTAAGGTAGTCATGGTCAAGCGAGAGAGGCGGCTTGGGTTCGGCCGCGGCACCGCGAAATCGGGCGTAGACTCGCAGAGCGGGGAGCAGAACTCTGCAGGTTAGATCTAGGGTTGTGGAGATTCGGGAATTAGGAGTCAGGAGCAAAAGAGCATGGCAAATGACAGTGTGGCCTTGGGAACGCCTTCATCGGCGTGGCAGGCGAAGCAAGTGTATGCGATGGCTGCGGTCTGCCTGCTGATCGGCTTGACCGTTGGATACCTGTTCCGCGGCTCGCGCTCACAGGCGCCCCCTCCCAGTGCAATGCAAGCTGGGGCTCCAGGTGGGCCGGCTATGGGCGCCCAGAACGCCATGAGCAGTCCGCCGAGTCTCGATCAGATGAAACACATGGCCGATAAACAGGCCGAACCCCTGCTTGCCAAGTTGAAAGACGATCCCAAGAATACGGATCTGCTGATCGAGATCGGAAAAATCTACTTCTCGACTCACCAGTTTAAGGAAGCAGCGGTCTATCTGAACAGATCGCTTGAAATCAAGCCAAAAAATAATCCGATCCGTACGCTGCTGGCGTCCTGTCTCTATTATGACAACGACATTGATGGAGCTTTGAAGCAACTGGTGCAGGCCACCGCCGACG
>JBAVYO010000258.1:0-26649 GCA_049698855.1 Terriglobales bacterium | reverse complement strand
GCGTTTGGTGCGGCTGGAATCTTCCTATTGGAAGGCACAGTTAGTCCTTACAATTGGAAGGTTCTTCGGGGATCGGCGGGATCGATTTTCCGCCTGCCATTTCTTCAGATTTCGTCCACAGAACTGATTCCGCTTCTGCGCGGCCGCGGAGTACGCCTGCTGGCGACCTCTTCGCACCAGGGAACGCCGCTGGCGGAAGCCAATTGGAGTCTGCCGCTCGCCATCTTCATTGGCAACGAAGGCGCGGGCCTGCCGCGCGACATTATGCATCAGATGGATGAGACGCTGGTAATTCCGCAGGCCGCGCAAGTCGAATCGTTGAATGCGGGAGTTGCGGCGAGCATTGTGCTGTACGAAGCGGCGAGGGCAGGTCAGAGGTGAGAGGTAAGATTGCGGAGGTCAACACCTTGATGTGGTAAATCGTTCGCATGCGCCCTAGAGCTTTGGCCTCTGCAATCTGACCTCTGACCTCTAACCTTTTATGAGCCTCTTCGCTCCCATTCCGAATCAAGATTCAGCCGCTCCTGGAGCGCGTCCACTGGCCGACCGCATGCGGCCGCGCACGCTTGAAGAGTTCGTCGGACAGGAACATCTGGTCGGCCCTGGCAAACCGCTGCGCGTGCAGATCGAGCGCGACGATCCCGCCTCCATGATTTTTTGGGGCCCTCCGGGGACTGGCAAAACTACGCTTGCGAAGATCATTGCCGGACTCACAAAAGCCGAGTTCATTGAATTTTCCGCGGTGCTTGCCGGTATCAAGGAAATCAAGCAGGTGATGGCCGACGCCGACCGCGCGCGCCAGTACGGGACACGCACGATTGTATTTGTCGACGAAATCCACCGCTTCAACAAGGCGCAGCAGGATGCTTTCCTGCCTCACGTGGAAAAAGGCAGCATTCGCCTGATCGGCGCAACCACGGAGAATCCTTCGTTTGAGATCAATGGCGCGCTGCTCTCGCGCTGCCGCGTTTATGTGCTGCAACAACTCACCGAGGATCAGATCGTTCTGTTGCTGCGCCGTGCTTTGGCCGACAGCGAACGCGGTCTGGGTCAGCTACAGCTTCAGGCTTCCGACGATGTGTTGCGAAAGATCGCCTCGTATTCTAGCGGCGACGCCCGCAGTGCCTACAACGCGCTCGATGTCGCGGCCTCGCTTGCCGGCGGATCGCACACGCCGGCGTCTCCCGCGACGACGTTGCTTCGTACCGATGAAACAGGGGACTCAACGTCTGGCACGATCACCGACGAAATCGTTCATGAAGCTCTGCAAAGGCGCGTCCTGCTTTATGACAAAGCGGGAGAAGAGCACTACAACCTGATTTCGGCGCTGCACAAATCAGTCCGCAATAGCGATCCCGATGCCGCTCTCTACTGGCTTGGGCGCATGCTCGAAGCGGGAGAAGACCCGCTCTACATCGCCCGCCGCGTGGTACGCATGGCGGTGGAGGACATCGGCCTCGCCGAGCCCAACGCGCTTGCGTTGTGCATGGCCGCGCGCGACGCCGTTGATTTCATTGGCATGCCCGAAGGAAACCTGGCGCTGGCACAAGCCATCGTCTATCTCTGCGCTGCGCCCAAATCAAACGCGCTTTATACAGCCTACGGCGCCGTGCAGCAGGACGTGGAAAACACGGCGGCCGAGCCTGTTCCGCTGCACCTGCGCAATGCTCCGACTAGCCTGATGAAGGGCTTGGGATACGGCAAAGGGTACCAGTACGCTCACGATGTGGAAGAGAAAGTCGCCGACATGCAGTGTCTGCCCGACAGCCTGCGCGGCCGCGTCTACTACCATCCAACGAATGAGGGAGTAGAGAAACGGATCCGCGAACGACTGGAAGAGATCAAGAGGATTAAGTCTTCGCATTCGGGCAAAGGAAGCTGCGGAAGTTCCTAGCTTCGAGCAGGCTTGGTTCGTGTAGGCTAGTTTCCGTTTGCCTTTAGCCTAAGGACGCGAGTTCGATCCAGACGATGGTGAGACAGGTGGTGATGCTGGTGCTGGAGGGGAAAATCGATACCAAGAAGGCGGGCACGGTACTCTACGGGTTGCAGATCGCATCGGCGAACCTGAAGCGCATGGAGTTGGAAAGGCCGCGACCGACGCAGGTTGTGGTGGATACGGAGAAAGTCGGCGAGACGCCTCTGGGAGTAACGCCGTGGTCAAAGGAAGAAGGGCACAAGGAGATCGAGGACATCGCACCGGTCTTCCAGGGAGAGCGTGCAATGAAACTGAAGCGCGAGGTGGTGGCCGCTCACGAGCGCTACGGAATGATACTCGGTGACGACCACAAGCTGGCGAAACATATCAAGGGCTCTCTTGCGGAGACACCTCCGTTAACGATTGAGGCCGCGAGGAGGCTCCTGGAAGAGGTTGCAGACGAACTGGGGGGAAGTTAGTGGGATGTGGGTGTAGGCAGGGTTGCAGAGGGAGGTTGGCAACGGGCGCGCGGGCGCGGTTCCGGTGGGTCTGGAGTGTAAGCGGGATATAGCAACAGGTGGCAGTATCAGTGCAGAAGCGTTTAGTGTAGAGAAGGGTGCTACAATCGCGCCTTTGGCGGTCCAATGCCTCAATCGAAATCCAAATTAGACGGACTCTTGAAAGCAGCGCGCTATGGTATGGGCCTGAGTCTGGAGCTAGGTGGTGTTCTTGCGGCAATTGGGGGCGCGGCATATTTGTACGGCATGTTTCGTCAATCTGGTTTAGCGGATGTCAGTTCGACTTTGATTGCCTTGGGCGCATTTAGCGGTCCTTGGAGCTGGAACTCAGCGAACGGAGGAAGTGGCCCGAAGTAAACAGAGAATTGAGGAAGCAGAGAAAAAGGTCGCCGAAAATCCGAAAGAGCCTCAAGCCGCTTGGGAATTGGCGCAAGTAAAACTAGAGAGTTACTTGAATAGGAATCTGTCCCAAGTGAAATCGGTCTATGCACTGACTGTCGGTGTGATGATAGTCGGTTTTTCACTGATCATCGGTGGCTCAATAGAGGCGTTTCGTCAGCCCGACCGGTTTAAAGCGTCGGTTTTGAGTAGCCTGTCCGGCATTGTTGTGAGCTTTATAGGCGGAACATTCCTGATCCTGCACAAGTCTATAGTGAGCCAAGCCAAAGACTACGTAACAATTTTGGAGAGGATCAACGCAGTGGGAATGAGTATGCAAATCCTCAACTCAATAGACTCGGAGGATCAGAATTTGAAACAAGAAACGACAGCAGCGATCGCACAGCAACTGCTACTCATGTATTCAGAGCACGTGCCGAAATTCGAGATACGAACAGGGAGGGCAAAACGGGAAAAAGCCGGTGTTTCAGTTGAGTAGTTTTTCTGTAAGGGCGGACAGAAGGGATTTTCACCCTCGCAGATCCACTGCGATCTTCCGCAATCGTTGCAGTAATTAGGCGTTAGCGCTCAAAATCCCCCGGACAAGGATTTTGCCTGAGCGGGGCGATTAGGCGAACCTTGCGCGATGATCTTTGAGGATGCAACGGTCCATGACCACGAAGATTCCGGCTTGACGCGCTTTTTCGGCGGCGCGTTCGTCGATCACGTCTTCCTGCAGCCAGATTGCCGGAATTTTCAGATGGATGGCGTGCTCGACGATCTCGTCCACAAACTCCGACCGGCGGAAGACATCGACCAGGTCGATCTGCTTCGCCAGTTCGCGCGGCAGATCGAGCAGCGATGCATACGACTTCTCTCCCAAGGCTTCGGCGATCTGCGGATTCACGGGAATAATCCTGTAGCCGCGCGCCTGCATGTAAGCGGAGACGCCGTGACTGGGACGCATGGGACTATCGGACAGGCCGACAACGGCAATCGTCTTCACCTTTGCCAACAATTCGCGGATTGGATCTGTCTGCATTTTGTTCAAGTAGACCATTTCTCCCGATATTTAGCGGGGGGCCTTTAGCAGGTTGCGGAAAAAGTCGAGTAGACCAAGCAAAACAGCCCTCAGGCGATGAAGCGCAAATCTATTTTCAGCGACTCAGCGGCACGAGTGGAACTCGTGCCCTTCCCAAAACCGCCGTGAATCGAGTTTTTCAGCAGGCTGCCAGCCATTGCCTACTGGCCCTTCTTTTCCATCTTCTGCTTGAACATACGCAGCGCGAGCTTGCGAATCGTCTCGGGGACTTCCTTATTTCCAGACAAGTTCTTGAGGTCATGAACCAGCAAGCCCTTCATCAATCCAAGCGACAGGTCGAGCGGCGTTCGCGGATTGTAGACCAGGTTGCGCATGATGTTGTAGTTCTTGGCAAAGCGGCGCTTCATGGGAATTTGCCGCAGCACAGCTTCGAGCACGTTTTTCTGCAGCGCGAAGCCTTCCACTTCGCCATCGCTGACCTTCGGAGACTCGAGCACTGCCAGCGCGACCAGCTTTGTGCCGTCGCGGATCAGAATCGACCGCTCTTCCTTGCCGCCGCGAACCGCAAGTGCGATCCGGCCTTTGACATCGAGCTTGGCAATTTTCTGCAGCGTGCTGTCGCGCTTCTCCACGTGGACCGGCACGGCCTGCTTCTTGGCATGAGCTGCGGCGATCGCAGCAGCCGACCCGTGAGTACCTTTCGCCGTTAGTGTGTGGGTGCTCGCTGCCACTGCGTGGGCGTTTGCGATCGGGGGAGGAGGCGCTGTTACCGGCGACACAGGAGCCGCAGCGGCTGCCTCTATGCCCGCATCGTCATGAATTGCTCCGATTGGCTGAAATGGCCTGTCTTTCTCCGACTCCACTTCCGCCGCGTTTTCTTTCAGAAAGCTGGCCAAAACCTCTTCCGTCGCGGGACTATGCGCATCCTCTTTGTCAGCTGACTGAGTTTTTTCGCCTGAATCGGCAATCGATTGCATCGCGGCCAGCCTGCTCCCTACGTCGGTGAGTTCATTCGGACGCAGATTGGGATTTGATTGCAGCGCAGTCAGCAGCGCCCGCGAATTCATGATGCGAGCGCTGGCCAGCAGCGTTTCCACCTCGGACCGCGATCCTCGCGCCGCGACATCGCTCAGCGACTCTTCCGAAACCGCCGAATTCTCGGCCAGCGCGGGCAATAAATGGGGCCGCAGATTTTCCAGTGAGATAAAGTACGTTAAAACGTCTGTACAAGTAGCAGGGTTTGAAGCGGCGGCCAAACTGGCCTTTTCATCCCAACCTGCGAGCGTGAGGCGAGCCTGCTCGCCAAACACCTGGTGATGCGCGAGATAGACGAGAATTTCGATCATCTCTTCGGGCGGCACCGAAAGCGATCCGCGCGCAGCCGACTGCATCAGGTTCGAAGGAACCTGCGAATCGCGGATTAAATCAAGCATCCGGGGCATGATTCATCTCCCAACATTGCCGTGCGGGGAAAGGATCGACTATCGAGAACTGGTCGTGTGCGCAGACGGGGCTTTGCTCCGTCTTTTGCCTCGCCCTTGGCGCGGCCTAGACCCGCCGCCACTTGGAATCTCTCCGCACAGGCGTTCCAGTTCACCAACCGCGATCTTAAGTTCGCGCGTGATGCGATTGGGCTTCCGCGCATACTCATCAGTGAGCGCGCGATAGTACCAAAGCGTGCCTTCCCTCTTGCCATTAAAGCGCAACCAGATCGTATCGCCATCATTACGATAGTCAGTCAGGATGGTGCGGACGTTGTGCAGCTTGTCGGCGGCGGAGACAAGGCGCGTGTCATCGTCGGCATGCTTCACTTCGGCAAGATAGTTTTTCTTCCGCTCCAGCCATTCCGGCTTCGGCTGAACAAAGCTATCCGTGCAGCCTTCGACGATCCTGGCAACACGTGGGCCGAATTGCTTGCGAATTTCGCGCAGGCGGGGCATCCCGCCGCAATCCTCGACCACATCATGAAGAAGTGCGGCAATCGCCATATCTTCGTCGCCGCCCGCTTCGAGAACCAGGGAGGCCACTGCCATCAGATGGGAGAGGTAGGGGACTGCTGTGGACTTTCGGGTCTGGCCTTCGTGCCATTTGGCCGCGTAGCGGAAGGCGCGCTGTAGGCGCGGGCCGAGCGCGGGAGGCTTCTTGTTGCCTTTTCCGCCATTTGCCCGCCTGATCATCGTATGAAAGCAATCCCAAGTGCGAAACCAAGGAGGAGATACGTCATCAAAGCGGCAGAAGCGGGACTGGTTTCCCTACGCACAAACATATAAATACAGGGAAATGGAAGGAAAGCGAGAAGCCCAACCGCCGCGATCGCAGATCCCTGTTGTTCAATCTCTGCCCAATGACGGTGAATTCGTACGAACCAAGCGATCCAACTCAGCAGGCACATGAAGGTAATAGCAAATCTCATCGACCTCTGAGAGGCGTCGGCGTGTGTTGATTTACCTTTCGACATAATCATGAGTATCCTCCTTTAGTGATTCCTCAGGATTTCCTCTCGTCGCGGCGCATGCGCAGATAGGCGCGCATGAACGGAGTCAGATCGCCGTCGATTACGCGATCGACATCGCCTACTTCAAACTTCGTGCGATGATCTTTGATCAGGCGATACGGCTGAAGCACGTAAGAGCGGATTTGCGATCCGAAATCGATATCCAGTTTGGAGTCCTCGATCTTCTTGGTGACTTCGCGCTTCTTCTCCATCTCGAACTCGTAAATCTTGGAGCGGAGCATGCTCATCGCCTTGTCTTTATTTTTGTGCTGGGAGCGCTCGTTCTGGCAACATGCGACAAGGCCCGTGGGAATATGCGTGATGCGCACGGCGGAATCGGTTGTGTTGACGTGCTGTCCACCCTTGCCGCCCGAACGGTAGGTATCGATGCGAATATCGTCGGGCTTGATATTGACCTCGATGCTGTCATCGATCTCGGGAGAAACAAACACGCTGGCAAAAGACGTATGCCGCCGCTTCGCCTGATCGAAGGGAGAGATGCGCACCAGCCGGTGCACGCCGATTTCGCTGGTCAGCAAGCCGAACGCGTAATCGCCATTGACGGCGAAGGTCGCGGATTTGATGCCCGCTTCTTCACCCGGCTGGTAGTCGTACATTTCTGTTTTGAATCCCTGACGCTCGGCCCAACGCAGATACATACGCAAGAGCATGTCGGCCCAGTCCTGTGACTCGGTGCCGCCCGCGCCTGGATGAATGGTCACGATGGCATTGCGTGCGTCGTTTGCGCCGGAAAGGAGGGTCTCCGTCTCGACGCGATCAACCAGTTCGCGCAGTGCGTCGATCTCGCGCTGCAAGTCGGCGCTCACGTCCTCGCCTTCTTTGCCGAGGTCGAAATAGGCTACGATGTCATCTGTACGGCGCACAAGATCGCCTTCAAGCGTGAGTACGTTCTCCAGACGCTTGCGCTCGCGCATCACCTGCTGGGATTTTTCAGGGTTCGACCAAAGGCCGGGATCGGCCGCCTGCTTTTCGATTTCGGCTAATTGCTGGCGCAGCTTGCCGGCGTCAAAGATACTCCCGCAGGTCGTGCACCTTGGTCTTCAGAGAGGAATACTGCTGCTCGAGTTCATCCAACATTTTTAGTCGTTGCGCTCCGCTTAAATACAAAGCGCGCCACTAGCGCGCCTAGCGAAATTATCGCACACAGGCAGGCGAACCAGTCCCCATGACGCGTGTAGAACGTGGTACCCGATGTGAGCGCATAGGGCGCTACCAGAACCGTCCTCTCCTGGCGGGGAACCGACGCCGTCACTCTGCCCCACGGATCGATGGCTGCGGTCAATCCGGTGTTGGTTGCGCTCAGCAGCCAGCGATTGTTCTCAATGGCCCGCATGCGCGTCTGCTGCAAATGCTGTTTCCATGCGCCACTGTCGCCATACCAACCGTCGTTCGAGATGTTCACCAGCACTTGTGCGCCATCGCGGGCAAATCTTCTTATTTCATCGGGGAAAATGGACTCGTAGCAGATAAAAGTCCCCAGCCGTTCGTCACCAGCCTCCAGGGGCGCGCGCGAGCTGCCGTGCTGAAATTCACCGACTTCCTTCGTCAAGCCACCGGCAAAACCGAACACTTGGGGAAAGGGCAGATATTCGCCGAATGGAACCAGATGGACCTTGTCATAACGCGCCGTCCACTCGCCTTGCGGGCTGATCAGTTCCGCCGAGTTGAAAATCTGGGAACGCTGGCGGCCATTTTCCTTCGGCGCCGCAATGCCAATCGCGCCCACGATCACCCAACTCCCCGATTGCCGGGCCAGCTCACTGACCGGATCGCGAAATCGCGCGTCATTGGTGAAAAAGGGCGAGGGCGATTCCGGCCAGACAATCAGGTTGTTGGGCTGCCCTTGTTTTTCTTCCCCGGAGTGCAAGCTTAGCTGGGCCAGATCATGAATGGTGGTTTGAAAATAGTCGGAAGTCCAGTCAGCGACAATCGGAATGTTGGGCTGTACCAGGACCGCCGCGCGATCGGGCGCAGCGGCCGGAGGCTTCATGAGCCACTGGCCGGCCTGCAACACCAGCGCCGCTCCGAACGCCGCCAGGAACAGCGGTTTGCGGCGCTCTTTCGGGAGCAAGAACGCGGCTGCGAACACGCTGTTGACAAGCACAATCTCAAACGACAAGCCATACACACCCGTGAACGTTGCCATCCGCGTGAGCGCAACATTGGAGGTCTGCGCGTAACCCAGCAGTTCCCACGGAAAAGCCGTCACGCGGGTCCGCGCCAGTTCGACCGCGACCCACAAAAATGGGATCGCAACCAGGGCGCGCCGCAGCGATGTCCCGGGCGCGGCCACCAGCGCCACTAACAACCCGAATAGTCCGTGGTAGAGGCCGATATAGAGGCAGAAAAGCAGGAGGACAAACGCCGCCGCGGCTACCGGCAGCCCGCCATAGCGATGCATGGTGTCAAAGACCCAATAACAGGTCCCGGCGGACCACAAGGTTCCGCATAGGTAGGCCAGCTGAAATCCCTGGCGGGGCGACGCGGGCACCAACTTCATGGGCGCATCCAGTTGCAATTCCGCGGCGGGACGAGCGCGTAAAAGCGCGATCAGCAGCGGCGTCACCGCAATCCATGACAACCAGTACAAGCCGGCCAGCGGGAAAATGACCACCTGCAAGACTGCCGACAGCACAACCAGTCCCCAAGCACTCGCTCCAATGCGTCGCACCTGGGAAGGATAGCAAAGTCGGTATTCGGCTGACCGGCCAATTTCGAGTGGTGTCCTAATTTCGCGAGTGAAGGGCTTTAACCGCAGAGGGCGCCGAGGATTCGCGGAGGTCGCAGAGAAGAGCGGGGCGGAATTGAGACACTATCCAATTTCGAGCTACTCCACTTTCCTCGTATCGAATACTATATCTGCTTGACGGATTTCCTCATTCTAGTCGTAGTCCGGGTTCTGGAGACTATGTTTGTCGTCGGTCTTCTCGGGTCACTCGGCGTTCTCCTCGTCAGTTTTGTCGAGGACGCCGAAACTCTGTTTGACTTGGAGGACTCCAGCCACTCCTAAGCGGCTACCCCGGCATGGCGACGTCCTCCCCACCTTCAGTTCCCGGTTCCAACCGCGTTCGAATCGTCGTCGCCACGTCGGTGATGCTGACGTTCATTTCCTACTGGCGTGCCGCAGCCATCGTGCTCAACGACCTGGCTTCCTCGGCCTATTACGCGGGCGGCATTGCCGAGCAGGCGGTCGGCAAGTCCGCGCCATGGTTCATTGTCGGCGTCATGCTGTTTTCCTTCACCGTGCGGGCGGTGTATGTCGAAAGCTGTTCCATGTTCGTGCGCGGCGGCGTCTACAGGGTTGTCAAGGAAGCGTTGGGCGGGACGCTCGCCAAGCTCAGCGTTTCGGCGCTGATGTTCGACTACGTTCTCACCGGGCCGATCTCCGGAGTATCCGCCGGGCAGTACATCGTCGGGCTTCTCAATGAAATCCTGATTACCGCCGACACTCACGGCTGGGTTCCCCGCGCGGTGCATCACATGTTTCATGGGACGCCGCAGTTCGACGTAAATTGGACTTCGGTCGTATTCGCTCTGGCCGTGACGATTTACTACTGGTGGGAAAACATCAAGGGGATCCACGAGTCGAGCGAAAAGGCACTCTGGATAATGCAAATCACGACCGTAATGGTCGTGATTCTCCTGGGCTGGTCTGCGCTCACTCTGTTCAAGAATGGATTTCAACACGTTCCCCTACCGACACCCGGGAATTTGCACTTCAGCAACGAATCGCTGGGCTTTCTGCATCACCGCTTTCCAGAACAGAGCCTCGCGCAGAAATTCGGAATCCTCGGCATCCTGATCGCCTTCGGCCACTCGGTTCTGGCGATGAGCGGCGAGGAGTCGCTGGCCCAGGTCAATCGCGAACTGGCTCATCCGAAGCTGAAAAACCTGAAGCGCGCCGCCATCGTGATCGCGCTTTACAGCTTCATCTTCACCGGCCTGACGGCGCTGCTCTTCGTCATGATCATCCCGGACTCGGTCCGGGTTCCGGTTTACAAAGACAATCTGATTGCCGGACTTGCCATGTATTTGTGGGGGCCGGAATTATTGCGCCTGCTGTTCCGCGGCTTCGTGGTGGTGGTAGGCTTCCTGATTCTGTCGGGCGCGGTCAACACCGCCATCATCGGCTCCAATGGGGTACTGAACCGCGTCTCGGAAGATGGAGTGCTGGCCGACTGGTTCCGGCTCCCACAACGCAAATACGGCACCAGCTACCGCATTATCAATCTCATCGTCGGCATGCAGATCTTCACGATCATCGCGAGCCGGGGTAATGTCTATGCACTCGGTGAAGCCTACGCTTTCGGAGTGATCTGGAGCTTCGCCTTTAAAGGGCTGGCCATGCTTGTGCTTCGCTTCAAGTACAAGGGTGAGCGCGGCTGGAAAGTTCCGATCAACTTCCACATCGGGCGCTATGAGATTCCCTTCGGCATGGCTTCGGTCACGATGGTCCTGCTGTCGGTGGCTCTCATAAACTTGTTCACCAAGTCCGTCGCAACCGTGACCGGTGTGGCGTTCTCTGCCGTTTTCTTCGTCATCTTTACTGTTTCCGAATACGCAAATCGAAAGAAGCACGCGCACGGCCAGCAGCAGAACGATCAGTTCCAATTGCTGCAGCGCGATACGGTCGAGCGTGAGAGCCTCAGGATACGGCCTGGCAATATCCTGGTGCCCGTCCGCGACTACAACACGCTGACGCACCTGCACTGGACGCTGGAAAAGTTCGACACACGCGAGCAGGACGTTGTTGTCATGACGGCGCGCGTCAGCCGCTTCGGCGCGGCCGCCTACGACCTCTCCCCCGAGCAGATCTTCAGCGACTACGAGCAAACCCTGTTCACACGCGCGGTCGCTGTCGCGGAAAGCTTCGGCAAGAAAGTTTCGCTTCTGGTGGTTCCGGCGGGCGATGTCTGGGCCGCCATCGTGCAAACAGCGATTAACCTCGAGTCCTCCGTTGTGGTCACCGGCGTTTCCAGCAAAATGAATCCGCCGGAGCAGGCCTTCAATCTCGGCGTTGCATGGGAAGCTCTGTCGGAGCCCAAGCGGCAATTCGTTTTCCAGGTGGTTTCGTCGGACGCGCACGTCGATACGTTCCGCATCGGCCCGCATTCACCCAGCATGAAAGACGAGGACGTTCTCCTGTTGCATCGTTTGTGGCTGAATATTACTCGCGAGCCCGGCCTCGATAAGTTGCATCACCACGAGATACTGCGCGAAGCTCTCACCCGTTTTGCGCGCGACTACGGCGCGCGTGACCGGGGGGACATCCTGAAGGAATTGCGCCGCTTGAATGCCGCCGATGAGGCTCAAGAGGCAGGCAGTGCTGGCGATCCGCCGTCCTCGCCACTCGTGCGCAAAGAAAGCGACGACGGGCCGCCGGATGACCGCCCTTCCTGATCTCTATCTCTGCCGTTTCTATCTGAGTTTTGGCGAGTCCGCGTCGGCAGCCTTCTGATTGTCGGCGTGAATTGCACCGTCTTCCTCGGCGTAAAACGAACGATGGTCAGCATCCATTTTCTTGGGCGTCAGGGTCAGCACAAAACCCTCGTCGTCTTTCCCCTTGTGCGAACGGAACGAGACCGTGTAATCTCCGCGATCTTTTGTGCCCGCCATGCGCTTGGTGAACGAACCGGTACCGGCAAGCGCGCTCAAAGATTCGGCATATTTGCCGTGCCGCTTCTGGTAGGTATGTTGCGCGCGCAGCACGACGCGCATGTAACCAAGCGCCTGCGCTTCCGACTCCGAGTGGGCCGGATCTCCCGGAAATTTCGGCTGATAAGTCCCGCCGGACGCCGATGAAACCTGCCCCCAAACGCTCAACGGGGCCGAAGTTACTAACATCCCCATGGCTAAAAGTCCCGCACAAAATCGCTGTCTTCGCCGTGTCTTCATGCCAATCCCTCCTCGAGCCTGCCTTTCCCGGGTTACCGGCGTAATTGGATGCGCCGTCCAATCGTTTCAATTCCCAACTAAATCAGGCAAGCTTGAACAGGATGCAATCCTAACAGGGAAACTTGATGAAACCTGCTGTCGCAAAAAAACCTACTATTCGTGTAGCCGTCGTCGAGAGTGATCCGCTGCGCTTTGTTGGCTTCCGGGCCCTCTTTGATTCTGAGCCAGATCTGGAACTCGTCTCTGCCGCACTGCCCGATCTTGGGCAGCTGACGACCATCGATCTGGTCCTCCTCGGCAACCGCAATGGGCAAAATCTCTACGACATTATGGCGAGCATGAAGGCTGTACGCCCCGACCTCCGCATCCTGGTCACAGGTTCCGGCATGGACGATGAGAGCGTCCTGAAGGCGATTGCAGCTGGCGCCAAGGGTTATGTCGACGAAGCAGCTTCGCCAGCCGAGTTTATCCAGGCTCTTCGCATCGTGCATCAAGGCTCGGTTTGGGCGCCCCGGCGGGTGCTGTCGACGTTCATCGAGCGCGTGAGCGCTTCGCCTGGCCGAATCTTCCCGGCGGGCCGCGTCACTTTCACCGACCGTGAAAAAGAAGTTCTTGAGATGCTGGTCGCAGGCCGTTCGAATAAAGAAATCGGCTCGGCGCTCGGCATTGAAGAACGCACCGTCAAGGCCCACGTAGCGAAACTGATGCGCAAAGTGGGAGTCCAGAACCGGATTGCACTGTCCGTGCATGCGATCACACACTCCCTGGTGACGGCAAAATAAGCCCTTGTGAACACGGCATCCCGTCCGCCGCGGTAGGCCATTCTTAGGTCTCGGTTCTCAGTTTTCAGTTTTCAGTTTTCGGTCTCGGTTCCAGAAAAGCCAAACTCCCAGCGTTTAATGCTGTTCTTTGACTGGTAACTGAGAACTTCCTCCGGTTACTACCGGACAATGACCTTGGTTATCTTGTTCGATTTCCTGACCTGCTCCATACTCGCTTCACCTACCACAGAACCTGGGAGACGGGGTTGGAAACGGAGATTAGGGTCGCCGAGTCCAGCCCCGATTTTTTTGTCTTTTTTCGCAGGTACCGATTCAGTCTACTAACCCCTTCACCCCACCGCGCATCTATATCATTTAGAATCAGGGACAATCGATTCAAAAACTCTGATCTCCCAAGTGAGGCATCATGCGAAGTCTCCTCGCGGTTTTGCTGTTGGTTGCTGTTCTGACACCCTTTGTTTCCGCCGACGAAGATACCAAGAGTGAATCTGGCGGCAAGGCTTCCGGCCGCGTCGAGGCCGCCGGGACCGTGCTTGACGAAATCCAGAATGCCCCGGATCAACGCATCCCGGAAGAGATTCTTAGCTCCGCCGATTGCGTCGCCGTGGTGCCGTCGCTTCTCAATGGAGGATTCGTCTTCGGCGGCCGCTACGGCAGAGGCGTGGCCAGTTGCCGCACCGAAAAGGGCTGGAGCGCCCCGGCTTTCTTCATGATTGGTGGCGGCAGTTTTGGCCTTCAGATCGGCGGCCAGGCTACCGACGTTGTCATGCTGATCATGAATAAGAATGGTATGGATAACCTGCTCTCCAGCAAGTTCAAGCTTGGCGGAGACGCCAGCGCCGCTGCCGGTCCGGTGGGACGCCATGCGGCCGCCGATACCGACTGGAAGATGCGTGCTCAGGTTCTGACGTATTCGCGGTCGCGCGGGCTGTTCGCGGGACTCGAACTGAATGGCGCCGTAATCAAGCAGGACAAGGACAGTACGCGGGAGTTCTACGGGCACATGGTGCCGTTCAAGACATCTCTCAAGGGCGAGATCGAAGCGCCCAAGTCCGCCTACCCGTTCCTGAACACGCTTGCAAAATGGGCTGTGTCCGCGGCGAAATAAGCGCTCGTTGAAGAGCTTGTCTGGAGAGGCTTTCTGTAGGGATGGGGCTTTTGCCCCGTCCATGCGGGACGAAGCCCCGAGGCCACACATTCCGTAACACGTAATATCATTCGCACCATGCCGCGAAAAAACATCCTCGACCTCCTCAAAGGGGGAGATCGCAGGTCCATTGGCCGCGCCGAGCAAGTGGCTGCGAGCGTATTAAAAAATCCTGGACTGTTTCGCGAGTTGATTGCCGGCTTGCGCTCCGAGGACACTCTGGTGCGTATGCGGGCCGGCGACGCTGCCGAGAAAGTATCTAGGACGACTCCTGGTCTGCTCCAGCCTCACAAGCATGAACTGCTCGCGCTGCTGGCTGAAACCGGGGAGCAAGAACTGCGCTGGCATTTAGCAGCCATGGTTCCGCGGCTTTCGCTGAACTCAAAAGAGCGTCAATACACGGCGTCTTTGCTGAACCGTTACCTGGAAGATCGAAGCTCGATCGTGAAGACCTCCGCGCTTCAAGGACTGGCTGACTTGGCCCATAGCGACGCCGCGATTCGAGCAGAGGCGATAAAGGCTCTGCGCAAGGCCGCACGGACTGGCACGCCCGCCATGAAGGCGCGCAGCCGCAAGCTGTTGCATCTCCTTGAACACACCGAGTGCGGCCGCCCGTGACCACCGGATTCCTCGGCTCCCACGAATTCGTCGGATGCTTTCTGCGGTGTTTGATGTACAGCGGGGGTCAGCGTCAGCGTTTACAATGGGTCCGCTATGATGCCCGAGCACGATAGGCGTGTTACCGGAGAGCGACGCCGCGCCCACACTGTCCGCAAAGCTGTCTTCCCTGCTGCCGGCCTCGGCACACGCTTTCTGCCGGCGACAAAAGCCCAGCCCAAGGAAATGCTGCCGCTGGTGGATAAGCCCATCATTCAGTATGGCGTCGAAGAGGCGCTGGCGGCGGGATGCGACCAGATCATCATTATTACAGGACGCGGCAAGAGCGCTATCGAAGATCACTTTGACACCAGCTACGAACTGGAAAAAATGCTGGAAGAGAAGGGCAAACACGACCTGCTCAAGATCGTGCGCCAGATCTCCGACATGATCTACGTCTCCTACGTTCGCCAGAAAGAAGCGCTAGGCCTTGGCCACGCCGTGCTGACTGCGCGCGAACTCGTCGGCAATGAACCGTTCGCTGCGCTGCTCGCGGACGACGTGATCGACGCCAAGGTGCCCGTGCTCAAGCAGCTCATGGATGTTTTCGACGAGAAGCATCGCTCCGTGATTGCGATTCAGGCAATTGAGGGGCCGGCGATTTCTTCGTACGGCGTCATCAAGGCAAAGGCGGTGGACGGTTCCGGCGGCAAGCTGTTTGAAGTGCTCGATCTGGTCGAGAAGCCTGCGCTCGCCGACGCGCCTTCGAACCTAGCCGTCATTGGCCGCTACATCCTGACTCCTACAGTTTTCGAAACGCTCTCTGACATCAAGCCCGGTGCGGGCGGCGAGCTACAGCTAACCGACGGACTGCGGGCGCTGCTCAAGCGCGAGAAAATGTATGCGTACCTTTATGAAGGCCGCCGGCACGATACGGGCGACAAGCTCGGCTTCCTGAAGGCGACGGTGGAGTTTGCGTTGAAGCGGGATGACTTGGGCGGCGTGTTCCGCGAGTATTTGAAGGCGCTGAAGTTGTAGAGCGGCTGGTCGGGAGAGGGTATGAGCGTAATCGGGATTACGCGCCAATTGTCGAAAGTACTTACCAGTCCAATTGGTAGAACGTGTACCAATCCGGCTGCGTTACTACCATGATTTCCGCCGATTTAACGATTGCCGGCTCCTGGGCGTGGTGGTAGCGACACCCCTTTCCGGGTGGGTTATCAGTACACCCGTAAAGAACCCATTCCGCGTGCAGAAAATATAGGCCGGATGCAGTTTGTTTAACATTAACGAACGGAACGAGACGTACTGATCGCTGAATGATTTCGCCAGGCTTGAGGCGTATGTTGCTGTTGTCAAGGTCGCTCATTCCGCCCGCGCCGCCTCCGCTTGCCCTCAACGAGCCTACATGCACTCTGTAAAATCCGCTCCCGTCGAGGTGAACTGTGTCGGAGCCAACGTTTTTCAATGTCAGGAGAAAGGCACGACAGGAGAGCTTCTGTGCCGCCGCGTCAGCGCAATTCGGGCCACGAGGGAGGTTGCTATACGGGTCTTCCTGTAAGGTCAACGAGAAGTTGGTCGCCGGGGGCAGTAGCGGCGGAAATGGACTCCACGTGGAAGGCTTCCATTGAGCTAGCAGCGCACCCTGCGCCATACAGCCCCAAATCAGAATCGTGATTCCACGGCGGAGAACTCCTGCGTGCTGTTTGGCCATGTGTACACAGCTTACATCGGGAAGGACCTTAAACAAGGCGGATTGCGCGCCACGACACCTGATTCATCGGGAGTGAATGTCACTATCAGCGATCACGCTCAAAACCCGCCCCTAGGCATGCCCACTGGCGTGGGCCTCACTTGGTCAGACCGGCCCTGAGCTTCTCCGATTTCTCTTCCACGCCCTTAGCCAGCTTCTCCTTGTGCGCATCAAGCTTCTTAGCAACGGCAGCATCGGCGACGCCGATGATCTGCGCAGCTAGAATCCCAGCATTCGTCGCACCGGGCTTGCCAATTGCGACCGTTGCTACCGGAATCCCCGCCGGCATCTGCACGATTGCCAGCAGCGAGTCCATCCCTTGCAAAGAGGTCGATGGAATGGGCACGCCGATCACAGGCAAAGTCGTGTGGGCGGCGATCACTCCAGCCAGATGCGCAGCTCCGCCGGCTCCGGCGATGATCACGCGGATGCCGCGGCTGGCGGCCTTTTTCGCGTAGTCGGCGGTGCGGTCGGGAGAGCGATGCGCCGAGGTAACATCAATCTCGTAGGCGATTCCAAATTCGTCGAGAGCCTTGCCGGCCTCGCGCATGATCTCCAGGTCGGAGTCGCTACCCATTACGATGGAAACTTGTGGCTTAGTCATAATTCTTTTTCACTTCACCTCTTCTTAAAATATTCACTTCAAGAATCCAACCCGCATTCCTCACACCTTACGACTCTTAATCAAGCCCCAAGGAGACCATCCCCGCTAACACCGCGAGGACAAAACACAGAGGCGAGTAAAGCTTTGTATCCCAATCGGCGAAAGCGGTTCCACGAACAGTCTTAAATACTCCGAACGTCCTGAAGTCGCCCATGGCCCGTAACAAAAACACGCCGCACAGGCACCACGAGCCGACACGAAAGAGAACCGAAAAACGGCCCGTGGCGAACAGATGAACTTGTCCGCAAGCAATTGCCGCGCCCATCACAAGCAGAAACGCCACCGCGAAAGTCGCTCCCCGGCCAGGATTAATAGTGCGGCGGCCTTCCACGGTCGGTATAGTTGCGGAAATTCCCCATTGCCCGCCCAGTGCCCAGTACACATGAAGAGCAGCCAGAAGCAACAAAACCGCGGCAAATACAAACGCGCAAATCAGTCGAATCGAGCGCACCGCACAGTATAAGCGTAGCTCGTCTTGAGATTGCCGCCCCTAAACTACCCCGCAGCCCAGACCCCACTCCGAGCCAATTCTGAAAACTCAATTTTTCTTCAGCGCTCTGGCCGCAATATCTTTCCGGTAGTGCGCGCCTTCAAAGCTTATTTTGCCACAGGCTTCGTAGGCGCGATCAACCGCCGTTTGCAGCTCCGCCGCACGCGCGGTTACGCCCAGCACGCGTCCGCCCGCAGTGTAGAAATCTCCGTCGCGCTTTGACGTTCCCGCATGAAAGACCTTCACGCCTTCCAGCTTTGCTGCCTCATTCAGCCCGGTCATCTTCTTCCCCGACTCATACGCTCCGGGATATCCACCCGACGCCATCACCACACAGACGGCGGCATCGTCGGACCATTTGAAATCGCCGGGACTGGTGCGGCCGTCGATGGAGGCTTCCATGGCTTCGACGATATCGCTTTCGAGGCGCATCAGGATGGGCTGCGTTTCCGGATCGCCGAAGCGGCAATTGAATTCGAGCACCATGGGGCCGCGCGCGGTCATCATCAATCCACAGTAGAGCACTCCTTTGTAATCGGCGCCTTCGGCCTTCATTCCGGCGACGACGGGCCGCGCGATGTGCGCCACCAGCCAGTCGCGCATCTGGTCGTCGATGATTGTCTTCGTGGTGTAAGCACCCATGCCGCCAGTGTTGGGGCCAGTATCGCCATCACCCACGCGCTTGTGATCCTGCGCCGCCACCAGCGGAGCAATGCGCTCGCCGTCGCTCACCACCAAAAATGAAAGTTCGTCGCCTTGCAGAAACTCTTCCAGCACCACGCGCGCACCGGCCTCGCCCAACATGCGGCCGCTAAGCATTTCGTTGGCGATGGTGGCGGCCTCGTCTTTGCTGGCGGCGATGACCACGCCTTTGCCAGCCGCGATCCCGTCGGCTTTGACCACAATCGGGGTCGAGAAGTGCGGCAGCGCGTCGCGCACCTCGTCAGAGGAATTGCAGATGGCATAGTGAGCAGTCGGGATGTGATGGCGCTGGAGAAATTCCTTGGCGAAACCTTTGCTGGTTTCGAGCTGCGCAGCTGCTTGCGTGGGGCCAAACGTCCGCCAGCCACGGCGAGTGAACTCATCGACGATTCCGAGCATCAGCGGCAGCTCGGGCCCGACGACGGTCAGGTCGGGTTGAATTTGATTGGCGAGCGCGACCATCGAATCCAGGCTTTTTACATCGACGGCGACGCACTCGGCTTCTTCGGCGATGCCAGCATTGCCGGGAGCGCAATAGATTTTGCCGGCTCGTGGCGACTGGGCGAGCTTCCACGCCAGCGCGTGCTCGCGGCCTCCGCTGCCGATGACGAGAATTTTTGTGGACTCGGACATTTGGTGGACTTTCAAGGGTAGGGGCGAGCGGCGATCATGTCAACGGGAGGTTCGAGGTCGGAGGCTCGAGGTCGGACATTCGTGGTTTGAGATCTGAGGTCGGATTGCGGAGGTTGAAACCCGATCGCGCGACTTGCACAATCCTCCCGCGGCGGCGAAAGGGGCAACCTCTGCAATCTTAATTCGGACCTCTAGGCTTTTACCTCTTACCTCAGACCTCTCATCTCTAACCTCTGACCTCGAGATTAACCGTGCTTAACGTTCCGCCGTATAATGCGGTTTACGTGATTACTGTTTCCAAAGAGGACTACCTCAAGGCGATCCTAGAGGCTGAAGGCGAGGGCGAGACTGTGATCTCAGCCACGCTGGCTCACTGGCTAAAAGTTTCGCCGCCGGCGGTGACCATGGCCGTGCGGCGTCTAAAGAAAGACGGATTGGTTCGCGTGAATAACGATGGACGAGTCCGGCTCACCGCTGCCGGCCTCAGAATTGCGCGCAAGCTCACCGAGCGCCATCACCTGATTGAGCGCATGCTGACGGAGATCTTCGGGATGGAGTGGTATCAGGTGCACGATGAAGCCGAACGCTTAGAGCATGCGGTCTCTCCGGCGTTTGAAGCCCGGCTGATTGCGAAACTGGGGCGAGGGCAGCCTTGTCCGCATGGAAACTTGAGCGAATTGGAAAGTCCGTCGAGCCGGCGGCGGCGCGGACTGGTTCTACTCTGCGAGGCGGAAACCGGACAGAGTTATGCGGTGAGCGGAATCTACGAACGCGACCGGCATCTGCTGGAGTTTCTGGAGGCTCGCGGCATCCGTCCGGGAGCCCGGCTGAGCCTGATTGAGTGCAATTACGACAAGACTTTTTCCATCAAGACGGCAGCGGGCGCCGTGGTTCTGGGACGCTCCGCGGCCGAGCGAATTTGGATTTCGCGTTTGCCCTCCCGCTCCGTATAATTAACCACGGTTAACGAAACTGTGTGTATGCTAGTTGACGTGGAGTGATTCTGAAGCCAACGATCAAGGCAAACGAACGGGATGCGATGCCAGCTATCAACGGCACCGCCGCGGCGGAGACCGCCGGCGCTGCGCGAACGACCGCAGCGGCACCCTCAGCGAAGACCGGCCATGTGTCGCTTGAGGGTGTGCACAACACCATAGAGGTTCCGCATCATCAGGCCGGATTCTGGCAGCAATGGCGCGCATTCGTCGGGCCGGCCATCCTGGTCAGCGTCGGCTACATGGACCCAGGAAACTGGGGCACAGATCTTCAGGGCGGCGCTCAATATAAATACGGACTCTTGTGGGTAGTCGGCCTCGCCAGTCTGATCGCGATTTTCATGCAGGTGATTTCCGCCCGGCTCGGCGTGGTTACCGGCAAAGATCTGGCGCAATGCTGCCGCGACTGGTATCCGGAATGGACACGCTGGCCCAACTGGCTGATGAGCGAACTGGCCATCGGGGCCTGCGATCTGGCGGAGGTGCTGGGCAGCGCGGTCGCGCTCAATCTGCTCTTTCACATTCCGCTGCTGTGGGCCGTCATCATTACCGGCCTGGATGTGCTCCTCCTGCTCGCCTTGCAAGGCTTCGGCATGCGCACCATTGAGGCCTTAGTGCTGCTGCTCATCGTCACGATTGGCGTTTGTTATTTCATTGAGATTTTCATTCTCCCCGCGACGCAGCCAAACTTTCTGGAAATGGGACGCGCCTTACTTCTGCCGAGCTTGCGGCATGCGGGAATGATCTACATCGCGATCGGGATCATCGGTGCGACGGTGATGCCGCATAATTTGTATTTGCACTCGGCGCTGGTGCAGAGCCGGCAACTACAGAAAGATGAGCCTTCCATACGGCGCGCGATCCAATTCAACACCATCGATTCGATTGTGGCGCTGACCATCGCGTTTTTCGTGAATGCGGCGATTCTGGTGCTGGCGGCGACGGTGTTCTTCGGCAAACATAGTGTAACTGTGATTAGCGGGCAGGTGGTCACGTTCAGCGCGAACAGCGATTGGATACGCGTCGCCTACCTGACGCTTGCGCCTCTGCTGGGGACGGCCGCTGCCAGCACGTTGTTTGCAGTGGCTCTGCTGGCCAGCGGGCAAAGCAGCACCATCACCGGGACGCTCGCTGGACAAGTCGTGATGGAAGGATTCATGCACTGGCGGATCAAGCCGTGGGTGCGGCGGCTGATCACGCGCACATTGGCGATTCTGCCGGCCGTCCTCATTATTGGGCTGCGGGGCGAGAGCAGCGTGACCGATCTGCTGACCCTGAGCCAGGTGGTGCTAGCGTTACAGCTGCCGTTTGCCATGTTTCCTCTGCTGCATTTCACTAGTTCGCGCGCGAGGATGGGGCGCTGGAAAAATGGAGCGTTTCTTCTGGCTGCCGGGTGGGCGAGTGCTATTCTGATCACCGCCATGGACGTCTACGGCCTGCCGGATTCGATTCGGGCGGCGTGGCAGGTTGTGGTTGGCGGGTAATGCTGTGTGAGACCGTCGCTCGTATTCAAGACTGGACCCCTATGTATGACACGATTCTGGTGACACTCGATGGAACGGCTACGGACCGGGCCATCATCGAGCACATTAAGCAGCTCGCAAAGCTCGCGCACAGCCGGTTGGTGCTGTTGCATGTGGCCGATGGATGGGCCGCCAGAACGTATGGCAGGGATGCCGTAAGTCCCGAAATCTCCGAAGACACCGCCTATCTTGCGAAAGTCCGGGCTGAGTTTCAGGCCGTGGGCATTACAACCGAAGCGGAGCTGGCATACGGCGAGCCGGCGAACGAGATCATCAAGTGGGTGAAACAGAAAGGTTGCGATCTCGTCGCCATGAGCACTCACGGGCACCGCTTGCTGGCCGACATATTTCTAGGCGCGACGGCCACGCGAGTGCGGCACAACATCAGCGCACCAGTTTTGCTTCTTCGGGCGAAGTGAGCGCGGCCGACACACTTTCTCATCTAAAGGAATAAACTGGGAGTTCCGGACTGTGATCGCAATCACAGCCTCCGGTGTTCATTCTGATGCAATATTTACGATTTATCATTTGTTAAGAATAGTGTTCAGAAAGGCCATCATGTCCACCAACAGTTTCGGCGCCCGCTCAACCTTGAAAGCCGGTAACAAGGAGTACGAACTTTACCGGATCGACGCTCTCGACAAGCAGGGAATCTCGACCAAGCACCTGCCCTTCTCGCTGCGCATTCTGCTCGAAAACCTGCTCCGCACTGAAGACGGACGCAATGTGACGCCGGAGGAAATTCGCGCCCTAGCCGCGTGGAACAAGAATTCGAAGCCAGAGAAGGAAATCGCTTTCACTCCGAGCCGCGTTCTGCTCCAGGATTTCACCGGCGTGCCCGCAGTGGTTGACTTGGCCGCCATGCGAGACGCCATGAAACGGTTGGGCGGCGACGCGACGCTGATCAATCCTCTGCAACCGGCTGAACTGGTGATCGATCACTCGGTGCAGGTAGATGAATTCGGTTCGCCCACCGCTCTGGATATGAATTCTCTGCTCGAATTCCAGCGCAACAAAGAGCGCTACGCGTTCCTGCGCTGGGGCCAGACTGGTTTTCGCAATCTTGCGATCGTGCCGCCGGACACCGGCATTGTGCACCAGGTCAATTTGGAATATTTGGCACGCGTGGTTTTTGTGCATGAGCAAGGCGGCAAGCGCACCGCTTATCCCGACACGCTGGTCGGCACCGATTCTCATACGACCATGGTGAATGGGCTCGGCGTGCTGGGTTGGGGCGTCGGCGGAATTGAAGCCGAGGCGGCCATGCTGGGCCAGCCGGTCTCCATGCTGATCCCGCTGGTGGTTGGCGTGAAGCTGAGCGGGCGTCTCCGCGAAGGCGCGACGGCTACCGACCTTGTTCTCACGATTACCGAAATGCTGCGCAAGCATGGCGTGGTTGGGAAGTTCGTCGAGTATTTTGGTCCGGGGTTGCAGGATCTGCCGCTGGCGGATCGTGCCACTATCGCAAATATGGCTCCGGAATACGGCGCGACCTGCGGCATCTTCCCGATTGATAAAGAGACCCTGCGCTATCTGAAACTCACCGGCCGCAGCGACGAACTGATTGCGCTGGTGGAAGCTTACGCGCGCGAGCAGGGACTGTTTCACGATGCCAAGACTCCTGTAGCCGAGTATTCCGAGTTGCTCAGCCTGGATCTTTCGACGGTCGAGCCGAGCCTTGCCGGACCGAAGCGCCCGCAGGATCGCGTGGTGCTCTCGAAGGCGGGCGAGTCATTCACGCAAGCCTTGCCTCTGTTAATTAAGCCGCCAAAAACCGGAAATGCCTCGGCGGGAGCAGGGTCGAGCCTTGCCTTCGCAGTGAACACCAGGCGCTGGGAGGGAGAAGGCGGCAACCCCGCCGCTGTGGGAGTGGAAGATCCGAATGTGCATGAACATGTGCCGGCGGCTTCGGCCAAGGCAATCAAACACGGCAGCGTGGTCATCGCGGCCATCACTTCGTGCACGAACACGTCGAATCCATCGGTGCTGATTGCGGCCGGCTTGCTGGCGAAGAAGGCGGTGGAAAAAGGCTTGACAGTCCCTGCGTGGGTGAAGACTTCGCTAGCGCCGGGTTCGAAGGTTGTGAGGGACTATCTGGATAAGGCCGGGTTATCGCCTTACCTCGACAAACTCAAGTTCCACATTGTTGGCTACGGATGCACGACTTGTATCGGCAACTCGGGGCCGCTGCCCGCGGAAGTATCAAAAGAAATCGAAGAGAAGAATCTGGTCGTCGCCTCCGTGCTTTCGGGCAATAGAAACTTTGAAGGCCGCATTAATTCCGAGGTTCGCGCCAATTATCTGATGTCGCCGCCGCTGGTGGTCGCATTCGCGCTGGCGGGCCGAATCGACATTGATCTGCGCAAAGAGCCCATCGGTAAGGGCAAGGACGGCCAAGCGGTCTATCTTGTCGATATTTGGCCCGCACAATCGGAAATCGAGCAGGCAATGGCGGGCGCGATTTCGTCGGAAATGTTCCGCAAGAGCTATGCCGAGGTTTATTCCGGCGACGAACGCTGGCAATCGCTCGCGATTCCAAAGGGCGAAACCTACACGTGGGAGAAAGATTCCACTTACATTCGCCAGGCGCCGTACTTTGACGACATGGCGTTGAAGCCGTCGCCGGTCGAGGACATCAAGGGAGCGCGTGTGCTCGCTGTGCTCGGCGATAGCGTTACCACCGACCACATTTCCCCGGCGGGCTCAATTAAGAAGGACGGTCCGGCGGGAAAATATCTGATCGCGCATGGCGTGCAGCTTGGGGATTTCAATTCTTTCGGATCGCGGCGCGGCAATCATGAAGTGATGGTGCGCGGCACGTTCGCCAATGTGCGCCTACGCAACAAGATGGTTACAACCGAAGGCGGATACACACGCCACCTGCCCGACGGCACGGAAATGTCTATCTTCGATGCGTCCGAGAAATATCAGACAGAAAAAGTCCCGCTGGTCATTCTCGCCGGAAAAGAATACGGTTCGGGCTCGTCGCGCGATTGGGCCGCCAAAGGCCCGCGGCTGCTCGGAGTTCGCGCGGTGATCGCGGAGAGTTTCGAGCGCATCCACCGCTCCAACCTGGTGGGCATGGGAATTCTCCCTCTACAGTTCCTGCCAGGAGAAAACGCGGAGTCCCTCGGGCTAACCGGCCATGAAGTTTTTGAGATCGCCGGCATCAGCGACGTAGTTGAGAAATTTGCCTCCGGCCGCAAGATCACAGTGCGAGTGCACGGCGGCAAGGTCAGCGAATTCCAGGCGATTGTGAGAATTGATACGCCGCAGGAGGCGCTCTACTACGCCAACGGTGGCATTCTGCAATACGTGCTGCGCCAGTTATTGGCGGGAAAAGAGCAGCCGGAAGCGGTGACGGCGTAAAGAAACTCCGATCACGCGGGAATCTACGCGCGGCATCGCTCTAAGGTTGGAGTCTTCGCGGGCGAGGGCGCCCGCGCCACACAGGTCTCCGTGCTAATCTCGAACTCCTGTGCCGAACCCGAATCTCTATCTGCCCGCTGCTTATAGCCTGAGCGCCGTTGGCGCGTGGGGAGCGAGCGACTTTCTTGGCGGCCTCGGCGCGCGGCGGGCCAACGCATTTCTGTTCACGTCGCTCGTACACCTAAGCGGCATGGTGCTCGCGGCTGCGCTTGCATTCGCCATCGGATTGCCATTCCCCGCATTTGAAAGCGTGCGCTGGGCGCTTGCCGCCGGAACCTTCGGAGGCTTGGCGCTGGCGCTTTTCTATCGCGCACTCGCCACCGGAAAAATGGGCTTGGTCGCGCCCGTGGCCGCAGTCCTTGGCGCGGCGATTCCGACTCTCGTGACCGCTTTTCGTGAAGGCTTCCCCAGTTGGCGGCACATCGCCGGTTTCTTTCTGGCTGGAGTCGGAGTGTGGCTTATCTCGCGCAGCGAGGCTGGTCCGATAGCTCCGGGTTCGACGAACAACCTCACCAAGGAAGAATCTGCAGGCCATCCCGAAGGCCTGGGTTTGGCTATGCTGGCCGGCTGTGGCTTCGCGGGGTTCTATCTGTGCATTCACCAGGCGGGCAACGGGTCGGCACTTTGGCTCGCAGTTTACTCCCGAAGCGCGGCACTCGTGGTCACGGTGGCGATCGTCGCTTTCGGCGGCCTTCTGCGCGCGCTGCCGCGACCGGTTGTTGGCATTGCCGTTATTGCCGGAGTTCTCGATATCACTGGAAGTACGGTGTTCGTCGTGGCCTCACAAATCGGGCGACTGGATTCGGCAGTCGTCTTGAGTTCGCTCTATCCAGCGGTAACGGTGGTGCTCGCGCGCATCTTTCTGCACGAACATTTCAGCCGGACACGGACTCTTGGGATGCTTGCCGCGCTGGTTGCCGTTCCCATGATTGCGGGTTGAATGCAGGTCAGAAAGAGGTGAGAGGTCAGAGGTCAGAGGTGCGATTGCGAAGGTTAGCCCATATCGTTTTCTGGCCTCTGCACGAGGACAAACCGGGAACAAAAGTCGAGCGGGCGGCGTATCATTTCGTGAGGGCTCGGGACCGATGCGAACGCTGAAAATCACTTTGATTGCGACACTGATTGCAACCGCCGTCAGTTTTTGGGCTTCCGGGCTTGGGCTGACGCACAAGATGTGGCCGGAGCATCCGCAGCTTGCCGGATTCTTTCTTACTCTTGTAACGTGCATTGTGGTGCAGTTGGTATGGCCGGAAGAATGGCTCGGCGGACCACGCAAATAAGAGTGACTGCCAGACGGCGAACTTCTGCGGTTCGGACGTAATCGAATGTCGCGTGATTGGCAGATCCTCAGTCCCTTCCAGGGTGCGGATCTGGCTGAGATTTTCGCGGGCGGGGGCGCCCGCGCCACACTTTTCGGCCCGGCCACGTTTTCGCCAGCACCACTTTTTCGCTCGGGCCGCGCTGTTAAGTTTTAGAATGTCCTGACATCGTGGAGCATTCTGATGAAAACTCTTCTGCTATTTCTTGTCGCCGGTCTCTCTGTATCCGCATTGGCCGCCGATGGCAAGTCCGTCTCGTATAAGTCTGGCGACGAAACCGTTAACGCTATGCTCTACACGCCGGCGGGCAAAGGGCCGTTCCCTGCCCTGATTGTGATTCACGAATTTTGGG
>JBAVYO010000257.1:0-11310 GCA_049698855.1 Terriglobales bacterium | reverse complement strand
CGGACTCGGAAACTCCAACCGCGCAAACGGCGACCAAGCAACTGACCATCACCGTCAACCCGCAGCTTTCAGTTACACCCATCACCCTGGCCGCCGGAACCGTGGGCACATCCTACAGCCAGACCTTGGCGGCGACGGGCGGGATCACGCCGTACTCATGGGCGGTGACGACGGGCAGCCTACCGGCGGGACTCAGCCTCAACGCCTCCACCGGAGCGATCACCGGCAAGCCCACTGGTCCGCAGGTTGGCGCAATCAGCTTCACGGTTACAGTAACGGATTCGGAGAGTCCGACCAAGACGGCGACTGCAAATCTGAGCATCACTATCAGCGCGCCGCCGTTGACCATAACCACCAACTCATTGTCCACGGGAGTACTCAACCAGTCCTACAGCCAGACTGTCCAGGCAACGGGCGGAGTTACTCCGTATACGTGGAGCATCAGTTCCGGCAGCTTGCCGGCGGGGCTCTCGATCAATGGTTCGACGGGTGCTATTACGGGTACGCCGACGGCCACGGGAACGTCAACGTTCACTGTCCAGGTCACCGACGTAGAGACGCCGACGGAGCAGACCGCCACGAAAAACCTGAGCATCACCATCAACAACAGCGCGCCTCTGCAAGTCACAACCACCAGTATGCCTGCGGGTGTAATCAACACTTCGTATACAAACGGCTTCCTGGCGGCAAGCGGTGGAATACAGCCTTATACCTGGAGCATCAGCAGTGGCAGCTTGCCTGCCGGCCTGACGCTCAACGCCAGCACGGGCCAGATTTCTGGTACCCCGAGTGCACAGGGCACATCCAGCTTCACCGCCAAGGTGACGGATTCCAGCACCCCGACGGAAAGCGCGACGGCCGGCCTGAGCATTACCATTAACGCTTCGCTCACAATCACGACGACATCGGTGCCGAACGGCAGCGTGGGCAACCAATACAACGCTACGGTCAATGCCAGTGGCGGACTAACTCCGTATAGCTGGAGCCTCACGAGCGGCAGCCTGCCGCCGGGACTCAACTTGAACAACAACAATAGCCTGGGTATCTCAGGACAGCCGACCACAACAGGAACTTATCCCTTCACGCTGCTAGTCACCGACAATCAAGGGGACACGGCCAGCCAAGGCTACACGATCGTTATTACCACCCAGCCGGTTGGCTACACAGTCTCGGGCACGGTAACTTACAGCGGCTCGAAAACTGGATGGACCTATCTGGAGCTGTACAGCAACAACTGCAACGGCTGCAACAACAACCTGGGTACCAGCATCTCCGAAGCGACACTAACCTCGACCGGGGCCTTTACCATCCACGGCGTGTTGCCCGGCACCTACACCTTGCAGGCGTTCATGGACAACCTCGGGTATGGTGCTGAGAACGCCTCCAACCCCACGGCCACCGTCGGGAATATTACTGTTACTAATGCCGGCGTGACCGGCGTGACCGTTGCGCTGGTCGATCCGGCGACCGTGACTATCAGTTCGTCTCCCACCTGGAAGAGTAACAACGGATTAGGCGCATTCAACGGGGGCGCGTTTGTCTCCTTCCAAACAATTAACAACAACAACGGCATCGAGATGCCTTCCTCCTACACAGTGGAATGGAGCACCAGTGCGTCCTGTAGCTCCTCCAATCCAAGCAAGAGTTTTCCGGCGATGGGCGGCAACAACCCTTGGATCGTGAACGGGCTCACAAATGGTACTACCTACTACTTCTGCGCCCGAGGCGTAGCTGGCAGTTCGACCGGCCCCTGGTCGGCACCTTCCAGCGGCATAACCATCGGCGCGCCCAGCGGCGGCAACGCCGTCTCCGGCAAGGTCACCTTTAGCGAGACAGCTAAAGGCCCGCTGTATGTAGGTTTTTACAACCAGAGCACGGGCGCGGTCTACGCCGATGTGGTGGGAAGCAAGACTAGCCCGCCGACAAGCCCGGCATCGTATTCGGTCAGCGTTCCCACTGGCTCCGATTACTACTTCTTCGGCGTCCTCGACCAGGGCAACTCCGGCCTCATCAGTGGTCCGGGACAAGTCTCCAATACAAACGGGCATAACAACACGCCGGTATCCATCACCGGCACCACGACCAACGAAAACCTGACCTTGCCCAACGCCAGCAGCATCGCCTACGTGATGACGCAGACCCAGGAACAGATAAGCCCGGGCGGCACTAACACGAATTACACGATCGGGTTCAACGTCAACGGTCTCCTCAAACTGCCGGTGGGCGTCGAGCTTGCCACCGGGCCTAATCCGGGAGCAGTCATCCCCGCCGACGTTGCTAATGGCAGCTTTGGCGGCAACTCTGACCAGTTCGGCTACTGGACCAGCCTTAATGGCGCCACACCGAACGTCGGCGATTCCTATACTCTGAACGTCACCTATAGCGATGCCACGTCTGAGGTCCTGACCGTCACCGTCGCCGCCGTGCTGAATAATGCCTTTGCTACTAGTCTTTCACCTCAAGGGACCGGCGTCAGCGTGACGCCTAACTTCAGTTGGACCGACCCCACTAATGCCAGCAGTTACACTTACCAATTCCAATTGTCGGATTCGAACAACAATACGATTTGGCAGATACCCAGCAACAACTCCAACTCGAACGGCTTCTCCAGTTCCATCACTTCCATTACCTGGGACGTCGATCCGACCAACTCAGGCGATTTGCCGAACGTATCTGCTTTGAACGGCAACTCGACGTACTACTGGCAGATGCAAACATCCGATACAAACGGCGACTCCGCGCAGGTGCAGGTGACCTTCCAGACGGCGGCAGCGCCGCTGACGCTACCCACAGCTGGCTCCCTGGGTAGCACTGTGGTCGGCCAGGGCTTCAGCGGAGCCATCAATGCCTCCGGCGGCGTAGGACCGAACTATACGTTCGCTGTAAACGGCGTCAGCGTTCCCACCGATGGCTCGCAAAATGTGATCGCGGACGGTATATGGGTTTCCAGTACGGGCGGCAACACGTTATCGATTGGCGGAACGCCCACCGCGGTTCAAACGGTGACATTAACTAATGTCACGGTCACAGACAGCGCTAGCAACACCGCCGGCCCGGACACCTATACGATCACCGTCAGTGCAGCATCGCCGCTCTCAATCGAAACGACGACGATGCCGGGCGCCACCGAGGGCTGGGCCTACAACAGCTACATAAAGGCTAACGGCGGAGTACAGCCTTATACCTGGAGCGTCACCAGCGGCAGCAGCAGTCTCAACGCCGTGAATCTCACCTTCAACGGCAGCCCCAGCAACAACCAAGGGAATGCGGAAATCTCCGGAACGCCAAGCGCCACCGGAACCCCAAGTTTCACGGTTCAAGTCACGGATAATGACGGGAACACAGCCAGCCAGCCTCTTACCATCGCCGTCACTGGCTGCACCAATAACAGTAAGCTCACAGGTAATTACGCCCTGTTACTGCAGGGCTGGACGGACAGCAGCGAAGGCGAGGTATTCGCCGGACTTGCTGGCAGCTTTGTGGCCAACGGCTCCGGCACCATTAGTAGTGGGGTTGCGGATTTCAACGACCCCTCCGATGGCTATACAGAGCTGACCTTCACAGGCACCTACTGTGTGGCTCCAAACAATCAGGGATTGATGACCTTTAACCCACCGAGCGGCAATCCTATGTTCCTGGCTTTCTCTTTGCAATCCAGCGGAAACGGCAACATCATCACCTATCAATCGGGCGACGGTTTCCAGGGATCCGGTGTGCTGCTCAAGCAGACCACCACGGCGTTCGCGCTTTCCAAGATCACCGGGCCTTACGCGATGGGACTGATCGGTGTTGACCAGAGCGGCAATCGCTTCGGAGTAGCTGGTGCATTTACGGCCAGTGGAACAGCCGACTGGACCAGCGGAGAGTTGGATGCTAACGACAATGGCAACATTAATGGCGGAAACGGCACCAGCAGTCCGATCAGCTTCAGCTCAAACGACGTCAGCACAGTTGACTCGACGACTGGGCGAGGCACGGTCGGTATTGACGTTTCGGGTGTTGGCACGCTGAACTTCGCCTACTATGAGGTCAACGCCACGCAACTGTTACTGGTCCAAACCGACGCAATCAGCGGACCGGGCGGCTCGCTGTTTACGGGTCAGATTCTCCAGCAAAGCGGCACGTTCACTGCCGCGTCACTCGACGGAGTTGGAGTGATGGAAGCGGAAGGGCTCGACACCGGTAGCTCGCCTGCTACGGCTGATGCGCAGGCCGGGTTTGTCACCACAAACGGTACATCGTCGATCTCCGTCACCCTAGACGACAACGACGGCGGTACGATGAGTTCTCAGACCTCTTCGGGAACCTATAGCGTCGCCCCAAACGGACGCGTGACAACGTCCTTTACCGGCGAAAACCACCCGCCGATCATCTACCTGACTGCCAAGAACCAGGCCATTTTGCTGGGGAGCAACGGCAAGGTGTCCTTTGGTACAATGACACCGCAGGTTGGGAGCAGCTTCACAGTCTCCTCTCTTGATGGAAATTATCTGGGCGGAAGCGAAGAGCCAACCAACTCGAACGTGAAGTCCAGCGTCATCCAGATCGACGCCGATGGAAACGGGAATCTTACCGGAACTCAGTACGAGGTCCAGAACTGCGGGAGCGGGTGCTGGCAGCCAGATAGCAGCGCCATTCCGGCGGGTTTGACGTATGCTCCTGCGTCCGGCGGGCCGGCGGGAAAATTTGACATAAACCAGGACGGCGTCCCACAAGTGTATCTCTATATGATCTCCACCACGCAGGCCGTCATCATGAACGTGGGATCAAGCAGTGGTGGCAGCTGCAACGACGGCTGCAACCCGTCGCTAACTGACTTCCACCAGTAAGAATAACGGTGCGAAATTGCGGATCGGTGCTTTCTCGCCGATCCGCTTTTGTTTGCGGCGCCACGTGTTCGCCTGAATCTCGCCGCCAGTTGTTTCTCCGCTCATGCATCGCCTGCCCAGCCTGCTAAACTCCCTATGGAAATTGATTAGGTCTCTGGGGTCCTCCGTGCACCCCGGTGTACCCCGTGTTTTCCGCTTTTTTGCGGATACTTAATCGGAGCTTCCTTAAAGCGAGGCATTCATGGCAATCGAACGAGTAGGAGTCATCGGAGCTGGGACCATGGGCAACGGTATCGCCCATGTGTTTGCGCGCGGCGGGTTCAACGTCGTCTTATGCGATGTCGAACAGCGCTTTCTGGATCGCGGTCTCGACACCATCGCAAAGAACCTCGATCGCGAAGTCGCCAAGAATAAGATCACTGCTGCCGACAAGGCCACCACGCTGGCCCGCATCGCATCCGTTCTCGATCGCGCGAAACTAGCCAGTTGCGATCTCGTCGTCGAAGCGGCCACCGAGAAATTCGAAATCAAATCCGAAATCTTCCGCGACCTCGACCGCATCGTGAAGCCCGAGGTTATCCTCGCCTCGAACACATCATCGATTTCGATCACAAAAATTGCCGCGCTCACCAAGCGCCCCGACAAAGTCATCGGCATGCATTTCTTCAATCCAGTCCCCGTGATGAAGCTGGTCGAAGTCATTCGCGGACTGGCAACTTCACAGGCCACATACGACGCCATCCGCGATCTCGCCATTCGGCTCGAAAAAACGCCAGTCGAAGTCAACGACGCACCCGGCTTCGTTTCCAATCGCGTCCTCATGCCGCTGCTCAACGAGGCCATGTTCGCGGTCATGGAAGGAGTCGCCACGCCGCAGGCTATCGACGAAGTTTTCAAACTCGGCATGGCACATCCCATGGGCCCGCTCACGCTGGCCGATTTCATAGGACTCGACGTTTGCCTCGACATCATGCGCGTTCTACACGACGGACTCGGCGATCCCAAATATCGTCCCTGTCCCTTGCTGGTAAAAATGGTCGATGCCGGCTGGCTAGGCCGCAAGAGCGGCCGCGGTTTCTACTCGTATTAGGGTGGTGTCGGTATGCACGAACTTCATCGCCAGTAGTTGGGCAGGTGGCCCAGTCTTGCGCTAGCGGAAATCATGAAAGAGGGCGACCCCATCCTGCGCGGCTTGTTGCGAAGGGTAGGAGGCAGACTAATCGCACCGCAGGCCTTGCGTTTTACGTAAAACCTGGTCCATGTGCCTCCTTCTCACACTCAGAAGAGTATGCACCATCAAATGCCGGGACAAACATCCAGACTCTTTCTCCGCGCCCCACGCAAGAGTGGAGGACTCTTATGCTGTTCGAGACGAGGCTAACCCCCGTCTCTACACGAGTTTCTCGGCAAACTGCGAAGACGTGCCTACCCAGGAACTCATCTAATCCTGCACCCGCTGCCTGCGCTCGCAACTTCCATTGACATCCAGCCATGCAAGCAAAGCACGGATGCTGGCCCGAGCCAGGGCGATGGAACAGTCGGCGGCGCCGTAGTAGATGTTGAGGGTATCGCCGTCCGGATCCGTGGTATAGCCGCAGGGAAACACAACGTCGTTAACGTCTCCATGACGCTCGTAGTCGGCCTCCGGCCCGAAGATCCACGAATCGCCTCGCAGGATGCATTTTTCCGGATTCTCAAGATCAAATAGGGCCACACCCAATCGATACAGGCAACCCGACGGTGTGTGCCGTACTCCGTGGTAGAGCGTGAGCCAGCCCTGGGAGGTTTCGATCGGCGGGGGCGACAACCCAATCTTGTTTGCATCCCACCATGCGCCTCGGCGCGCTTCCAACATGAGCCGGTGTCTGCCCCAATGCCGCAGATCCGGGGAATAGGAAATCCACATGTGCGAGCCGAGCGGTGTCATCGGCCGATGGATGAGCGCCCAGTAGCCGCCAATTCTTCGCGGAAAAAGTGCCGAGTCTTTGTCGTCGGGCGGCATGATAACCCCGTAGCGCTCGAAGGTGCGAAAGTCCTTGGTCAGAGCTAAAGACACGCCGGGACCACCGCGCGAAAAGGACGTAAAAGTGACGACATACTGTTGCAGTTCCGGAACGAAGGTGATGCGCGGATCCTCGATGCCCCAGATTTCTTCGGGATATTCCTTGGGTTTGGGGAGTAAAGTCGGTTCGGGATCAATCTGCCACCCATCCACGCCGTTCAGCGAGCGGGCAGCGCAAAGGTGAGACAGGCCACGCCGGTCTTCGACACGGCAGAGCAGCAGCGTTGAGCCGTCTTCCAGCATTGTCGCTCCGGCATTGAAGACGCTGTTGATTGGGTAGGGCCAGTGCTTGCCGGTAAGGATCGGGTTTGCCGGATGGCGAAGGAGCAGAGGCTCGTGACCAGTGATCATGGCAACGTTCATACGGCGTTCTCGCAAGAGAAAGAAATGACTTCAAAGCACATGTTCGGGGACCTCATTCTTGTTGCTGCTGAAGGTGACCAGTTCAGGACCTGAATGTGGGCCGTCGATTTCTCCGAGCAAGCGCATCTCGACTTGTGCCATCAGGAACGACAAGGTCGATTCCGCTCCCTGGTTTTCATTCACGCGTTCCGGGTGCAAACCGTCTCGGCAGCCACCGGTGGCGGGATCGTACAAGGGAATCTGCAAATCGTTGCTTCCCAGGAACCAGTTGAAGGCCGACCAAGCTTCCTTGCGCCAGTGATCGTCTCCCGTTGTGCGATAAGCCTCGAGACAAGCAGAAACCGCGCCGCTTGCCTCGACGGGTTGTTGATCGAAACGTGCGCGCACACCACCCTTCCGGTAAAAGCCTTGCGAACCGATGGGCACGAAGTGATCGTGCTCTTCACAACACTGGATTTCAGTAAGCCAATTCAGGCTTCCCAGACCAATGGACATCATTACCTGATTGGAGTTGCGACGGCCTGTCGCCAGTATCGCCTGGGCTAATCTGGCATTCGAGTAAGCCAGAATATCTTCGAACCAGAACCAGTCTGGCGATTGGTTCGCGTTGTAGAGTTGGACAAGCTTAGTGGCCAGGAGCAAACTTACTTTTTGAGCATCCCGGTCGCCTGGGAAAAAATTGAGATACTCGTCAATCCCCAACAGTGCAAAGGCCCAGGCGCGGGGACTGGTAAATGCCACCACTGCGGGAACGGCGAGCTCGAATAGATGACCGGCTGCGCCTCGGAGCGCCTGATCTCCCGAGCGTCCTAGGACCGTACCAAGTGCCCACAATGCGCGCCCATGGGAATCTTCCGATCCTTGAACTTCGTTCCACGTTCGCGCATAACTTAGGAAGTTTCTAAATCTCCCCTTGGCTGGATCAAACGCATGTCCCAGAAAAGCCAAATATCGCGACGCCATGCCGTCGATTGCGTGCGGCTCGGTTTCAAAAAGCTGCTCAAGGAGGATGGTCAGAATGAGCGCGCGCGCGTTATCGTCGGTGGTATACCCCTCGGCATAGTTGGGGACTGCAAAGGTCGCATGTTGAAGCAGCCCGGTGTCGTCCGTTAACCGGTGCAAGTGATCCAGGTTCAGCGCGGGCAGCTTATCGAAACTCTTCTCGACAGTTTCGTCCGCGAACATCACGCGAGGCTCCCGCATCCGGTCGCTGCGTGCACGCCCAAAACTTTCCATGTACCCCTGGGCGACTTTCTTCCAAACCATGTCGCGTGAATATAAGTAAGCGCGCTTGCGCATCGCGTGGCGTATCGCGGGAGTGTCTAGTAGCTCGACAGTCTTGCGTGCAATTGCCTCCGGATTCTGGAAGGGAACCAGTGCGCCACGGCCGTCGTCCAATAGCTCGATGGCATGCCAGTACGGCGTCGAGATGATGGCTTTGCCTGCACCGAGCGCATACGCAAGTGTCCCCGAGACTACCTGTTCCTCGTAGCGATAAGGAGTGATATAGATGTCTGCCGCGCTGATGAACTCGGCCATTTCCGCTGGACTCGCGAATCGGTTGTGAAAGATCACGTTCGATTCCACTCCGATTTCCCTTGCCAATGACTGCAAGTGTTCGCGATAGTGATCCCCTTCGCGGCGCAGAATGTGAGGATGGGTGGCGCCCGCAACGATGTAGACCACATTCTTGTGCTTCGACAAAATGTACGGCAGCGCCTGAATCACGTTTTCAATTCCCTTATTCGGCGAGAGCAGGCCGAACGTGACCAGAACGGCCTTCCCTTCGACGTCGAAACGATCTTTGTAGAAATTGGGATCGAGGAATGGCATGTCGGGAACGCCATGAGGAACCATATCGATCTTACGGCCCGGCACTTTGAATATTTCCTGGAGAAACTGGGAAGAAAGCGTGCTCATCACGATCAGACGGTCCGAGAGTGCGGCGATCTCCTCCATCACGCGCCGTTGGTCGGGATTCGGTTCGAGAAGAACCGTATGCAGCGTAGTGATGACAGGCATTTTGAGGCGCCGCAGAAAAGCCAGTATGTGGCCGCCCGCCGCGCCGCCAAAGATCCCATATTCGTGTTGCAAGCACACTAAATCGAAATTTGTGAAGTTAAGAAAGTCCGCGGCTTGCTCATAGGAGGAGACATCGTCCTGCGCCAGCGCCAGCCTCACCCGCTCCGGGTAGGCATATCCCGATTCCGTGTCGTTGATCGGGACCGCGAACAACTTGGCCGCCCCGCACTCAGTGGAGATCGCGTCGCACAAATCGGTGGTAAAAGTGGCAATCCCGCACTGCCGCGGGAGATAGTTGCCTACCACGGCAATTCGGCTCGGCAGCCCCGCTTGCGATTGCGGGCGAATGGGTTCCGAGGCCGCTTGACGGGATTGGCCCAGGCGTTCGTGGGCAAGTTCGATGGTGTGAGGCGAAGGTGCTCGTTCTATCGCTGGCATCAATAAGGTCCTTAAGAGGTATGGAGTGTTTCTCGCCTGGCGGCAGTTCTCCCTGAAACAAGTATTCGCTTCTTGCGGCAAAACAACTGATCAAAATTGATCAGAACTGGAATAGGAGAATCGTCTAACGTTTAACTGGGAAAAAGTCTTAGTTTCAATTCAGCATCCGATTCGGAGTGAATTTCCATGGCGCCAACGGTTGAAGTCGGCACGGTTTTGATCGGGGAGGAGTCGCCAGGCATGGCCTCGGTCCTGGCTCTGCAAAGTGAACCATACTTCGGGAATTGGAGTGTGGTGAAGGCGCTGAACGGCTCGACTCTGGACGACAAGATACGGGCAGCGCGGTGGAACTTTTTTTTTCTGGCGGACGAGGTTAAGACGATGTTTTTCGGCGCGATTGGAGCGAGCAAGATCGAGGGAGCATTGCGGAGAATTGCGCGCAAAGTCGAGCAGCAGGAATTTAATTGCCTGGAAGTGACCGGCATTGTGGCCAAACGTTTTCTTGGCGTGCCCTATGCAACGGTCTCCGCACATTCACGCCACATCCAACAGAGTTGCCAACTTGATGGCATCGAGAGCAGGCGCAATGATCGGCGAGCCGCCGAGTGAGCCAGAAGTTCATGGCGATTGACTACGATATTGGGAGAGGCGGAATCATTTGCTCACTAAAATCATAAAGTGGAGTGCGATCGTGGCCTTGATCGGAGGCGGGGTTGAGTACTCGGTTTTCTCCTATCGGCTCCTATCGCAGTTTGTGGTTGTGGCAGCGGCGGCGGTCGTACTCACGCAGGCGGCGAGGATGCGCCAGTACGTCTGGATGACTTTATTCCTGCTGGTCGTTTGTTTGTTCAATCCCGTTGTTCCAGTTCCGTTTTCCAGTTACATTTTTGGGGTTGTCAGCATTTTCGCCGTACTTCTTTTCTTCTTCTCACTGGAATTGTTGCAGCCGAAACGCAAGCTGTCGATCGCCTCTATCTCCAATCGCAGGCCTGGAAGCAAGTCGCTGTAACCTCAGACACAACCCAGAGCCATGATCCGGCAAAGCTCTGCGTTCAATTGCGTGCTCCTTACGCCTTCGGCCAGGCCCATCAAGCACCCCGTTTTGCCATCTCGATAAGGCCCCTTTTTCATCAGGTTAGCAAGTTATCCGAAGGTCATCTCAATTTCACCTGCATTGCGCGATTCGCGACTGTGCCGCGCCCTGTCACTGGTTTCAAGCCGTCCCGATTGGTGGCGATCGGGACCGCAGGATCCAAGTGAACGTGAGGGCAACGCGAACACCCCCGTTGCATTTGGGTGTTTGGGATTGTCGTGAGCGTGGGTTGTACTTGGGGGCGCGATTCCGGAGTCCATCTAAAAGAAAGATCTACGATGAAACCCGGTACGCAATTTGCGAGCGCCTAATGTTGGTGGCTATGCTCTTTGCAACCAACGGCTTCAAGAGTTACTTTCAAGATTTCCACTTGACAACTATTTAGTGATAACAGTACGCTTCCGCATCTGTGTGGGGCTACCGTCGATGTGGGATTAATTCGATTGGGGCATGAATCTAAAAAAACATCTTTTGAGACAGCCGTAAAAGGCTAACTCCGTGGG
>JBAVYO010000256.1:0-23256 GCA_049698855.1 Terriglobales bacterium | reverse complement strand
GGACCGACTACTACAACTTCGAAAGACCCCATGGTAGTCTTCAATACCAGCCGCCCATTAGTCGCTCTGATACCGGAACAACCTCTTGATCATCTACAGCCACCCGGCGAACCTGGGGCACCGTGCTGTGAGCAAGAGATAAGGTCGGGTGCGGGATTATGCTACGGAGCGTTGCCGATGATGCGATTCCAAATGTCGGGGTCGGCGGAGGGCGCGGAAGGTGCAGCCTCGGAGCCTGCGTGCAGCTCCCTTAGCTTCTCACGCGCATTGAACATCGGATTCAACTGGAGTTCGGCGAGGAACTCCTGCTCCGCGTCTTGGGGGCGGCCTTCTTCCTGTAGTAACAGCCCGAGTGCGTAATGCATGCGCGGACCTCGCGGGGCAAGTTGAATGGCGCGGCGAAAAGACTCCTCGGCCTGAGGCAATTGCCCGGCACCCATCTCGGCCATGCCGAGATAAAAGTCGGCGGTTCCTCGCGCGCTCTCGTTGGGGGCCACCTGCGTCGCGTGCAAAAGGAACGGAATCGGCCGTTTGTAGTCGCGCAAACCGGCAACCTGAATGGAAAATGCGCAAATGTTCATTACAGATGCGGAAATCAGAAACCGGAAGTCGTCCGGGTGAACCTCGATCAACTGTTCAAGATAGTTTCTGGCAGCGGGAAAGTTTTTCTGTTGCGACATAAGGCGCGCCATCTCGAAGATCGCAGGGCTGCGCGGCGCAACCTCGGCTCCCCTGCCGTAAAGTTCCAGTTCACTGCTCCAGATGCGCGATTGCGCAAGAGTGCATGCGCCTAACGCCACCACGAGGAAAGCGAGAACAGCCGTCTGCGTTACCGGGATGCCAGCCAGGGTGTGCTGACCAAATCGAATGCGCCGCAGCGCCATCGCAAGCAGCATGCAAAGCCAATGGACGGCAGATAGAGATAACGGTCATGGACCATGATCGGAACCGCTCGGCCAAGACCGATCAGTGGAGGGACGAGCGGCAAGAGCAGCCAAACACAAGCTGGGACTGCTTCGGGTTGACGCCGCGACCACATCCACAAGCCCACGAAGATAGCGATCAGCGCAAGCGTGGGGAGAACAAAGTTGGCGAACCCGGGCTTGATGACAAAGCCGAACGGATAATAAACGCTGAGCGAAGACGGCCACACCAGTTTGCAGAAATAGAACCAGAGTGCGGATGGCAGGGTGAGTAATACCTGCATCTTCGTTGCATGCTCTTCAACCATCCCCGGAACAAATCCTCTAAGCACCCACGCACGCACAACCACATAAACGACCGTTAGCGCGGCAAAAGGAGCTACTGCAAGGGCAACCGCGCACAGACGCTGCGATGGTACGGCCTCGCGAGGCCGTAGCCATTCATAGAAGAAGAGGATCGGCACGATGATGATCGCCGTGTCCTTGGCCAGCAGCGCGAGTGCGCAAAGCAGCAGTGAAGCCGCATACCAGCGACGGTCGTTTCCATCCTGCCAGCGGCGGAAACAGAGAATACACCCGAGGAGCGGCACGGCCATCAACGGCTCCGTTACGCCGGAGATCCAGGTGACGGACTCGACGTGGATTGGATGTACGGCGAAGATGGTTGCGCAAAAGACGGCAGCGGCCTGGTCCTTCAGGTCGCGACGCGCCAAGAAGTAGACGAGCACGGTCGTTGCCGCATGGAGCAGTAACGACGTTGCGTGCCAGCCTGCCGTTTCCAAGGCGAACAATTTGAAGTTGAGCAACAGCCACGTTAGAAAGACGGGGCGGTAATAGCTCCAGAAGTCGGAAGTGAAATAGCTCGGCAGGTAATGCCATGATTGGACGGATGGATTCTTGACGATTTGTCCTAAGTCGTCATAGATAAATGGGTAGCCCAACGCGATGGAGTAAGCCAAGAGAGCGAGGAGGGCCAGCCCAGCTGGGGCCCAGATCTCCTTGGGGGGAAGTTTTCCAAACCAGGCGGGTTCGGCTGCCGTTATCTTCGGAGCGACCATGGGCGTATCTTTCCTAGAAGCGTCGCGTTTGGAACTGTGTTGAGGCTGAGACACTGCCTTTTTATTGGCGCGCTTAGGCTGGGACTTCAACTGTGCCTCTCGATCACGAACATGTCAGAGCGAACGAGAATTATACGTTGTCGAGTCAGTGTCGATGATTTGGTCGGGTGTTACAACGCGCCTCTCGAGGAGAACGCGTGCCCTTCCATCTAACGGGTGCTTCAGATCGTGGGCGTGGAGGTGAGCGCGGAAGGATCGGACTCGGCCGGGTTGAGCGAACCGATGCGGGAGCAGGTGGAACGGCGCACGGGGCGGGCGGTGGAGCAGCATCTGCTCGATGGCGGGTATCTGCGGATGGCCGACCTGGAGCAGGCGCACGAGCAGGGCGTGGAATTGTACGTACCGCCGAAACCGGCGAGAAATCCGCAGCGTCGGGGCCGCGAGCTGGAACCGAAGGCGGGCGACAGCGAGGCGGTGCTGGCGTGGAAGCGGCGCATGGCGAGCGCGGAAGGAAAACAAATTTACAGCCAACGAGCGGCGACGAGCGAAACGGTGAATGCGGATCTGCGCAGTTATCGCGGGCTCATACAACTTACGGTGCGGGGATTGGCCAAGGCCAAATGCGTGGCACTATGGTGCGCGCTGGCCTACAACGTGATGCACTTCGGCGCTGCGCTGCTGTCCTAAGGGACGAAGCAAAACGAAATTCGGGTGCCCATGATTGGGGCATGAAGCCCGCGCCGCCGCGCCCCACACCCGCGACGGATCGCGACTACGATCCACCGCAGCACCCAGAATCTCAAAGCCAGGAGCAAAACTGAATTTAGTCACAGGCTCTCAGGATGACGGCAGCCGTCCTTGCTCGGGGCTGACAGCCTGACATTGCCTACCCGCGAAGCCAGCAGCGCAAAAACTGCCAATTTTTCGCCATTTTTTCCCCGTCGAAATAGGAAAAACATTGCAGGTGCCAGTTCGGAATCTGGTAACATGCAATCAATCCGGCGCAAAATACCGCATAACAATGTCTTACCGTCGATGAGCCGCATTGAAAGTGGCCTCTGACGTGCATTTAAGGGATGCGGAAGAGGGTGAGGCCTCTCAGTCGTCCGGTTGCTATACGGGGTCTACAGGGGGCTCGCTACTTCCTTACGCATAATTTACACCCCATGGATTGGCTGTTGCATCTTAAGTTTGAAATGCGTAAGCAATGGGGATCGAGGTAGGCGTTATGGCTTCGCAGGCTTCCAATTTGACCTTAGGACTTCTTCCCGAGCCGGGTACGCGCTGGGGAAGATTCGTTCTCAGCTATGGCCTTCAGTCGGCTGTGATGGCCATTGCCCTGATTACCGCCATCGCGCATCCAGAGATTCTTGTGTTGCCCGACCACGACTACCATTTTATTAGCCTGGTCAGCACTCCGCCGCCGGTTCCGCAGAAGCCGGCGCCGGTCAGGAATTTTCCCACTCCGAAAATGGAGGCTGTAACTCCGCGGCCTGACGCGTTGCGAGTTCCAAGCGAGATCGCACCGCCCAAGAAGGCGGTGCCGGATGTGGAACCTCCTAAGGTCGCGATAGCGGTCAACCGAGAAAAGCTGCCTGACGCGAAGCCAGCGATCCCCAGGCAATTGGTCAAGACCAACATTTTTTCTACCGGAAGTTCAGCTACGCCGACCATGGCCGCAGCGCCGCAGAGAGTGCAGACCGGAGGCTTTGGCGATCCCAATGGCGTGCCCGCCCAGGGCGCGCCCGGCCGTGCCGTTACCATCAATCAAGCTGGCGGTTTCGATATGCCCAAGGGCCCGGGCTACGGCAATGGCACCGGCGGTGCGCACGGAGCGAGAGGTGTGGTCGCCAGCGCCGGGTTTGGCAATGGAGTGGCCACGGGAGACAATTCGGCCCCCATTTCCGCCTCGCGCGGCACGGTTCGCCAGGCTGGTTTTGGCGACGCCGACGTAGTCAAGAGCAGCACGCCCAAGCCTGCGAACGACCAGCCAGTAGCTAAGACGGTACCTGCGGAGATCACATTTAAGCCGCGTCCGGTTTACACTGATGAGGGTCGCCAGCTCAAAGTTGAAGGCGAGGTGCTGCTCGACGTAGTATTCACGGCGAGCGGTCAGATCAAGATCGTGAAGGTAGTGCGAGGGCTCGGGCATGGATTGGATGAATCGGCCGTTCACGCCGCTGAGAAAATGCAGTTTAAACCAGCGCTGAGAGATGGGCGCCCTGCCGATTTTGAGGCCGTGGTGCACGTCGTGTTTCAGCTTGCGTCCTAAAGGAAAATGAAACACACAAAACTCCCCCGCTCTCTGGCTATCGCCATCGCGCTTTTCCTCACCATCTCAGTTCAAACTTTGTTTTGCCAGTCCGCACCGCAGCCGCAAGCTCCGGCCGACGACGGAGCGGCTGCGTCGACTTCCGCCACGCCATCTTCCGGAGCGCCAGCTTCCGGAGCGCCGGCGAGTTTCGATCAAGTCATTGATCGCACTGTTGAGCGCGAGCATGCTTTTCTCAGCCAGATGAAGCAACTGCATCCGCTGGTGGAAACTTATCTACAAAATCTCAGGAACGATAAGGATCAGGGCACGATACCCGCCAGCGACGTGTATTTCCTGGGCAGGCTGGATATGACCGGCGGGGCAGCGGGCGACCGCTTATTCGATGCGCCAACCACCTCGGGGCTTGGCAAACGCATGCTGAGCAAGTTCGACAACATGTACAGCATGAAGTTTCTGCCGCTGGGATTTGCGCAGATGGTGATTGTGGACGAGGACTTTCAGCATAAGTATTACGATTTCACTTATGTGCGCCGCGAGTTTCTCGGCGAGGTGCGCTGCATTGTCATGGATGTTGTCCCCAAGAAGGGCGTGCACGGCGGCCGTTTTCTGGGACGCGTCTGGATCGAAGATCAGGATTACAACATTGTCCGGTTCAACGGAACGTACACTCCTCATCCGCGCAACGGGTATTATTTGCACTTTGACAGCTGGCGGCAAAATCTTCGCCCCGGACTTTGGCTGCCATCGCAAATCTACTCCGAGGAATCCGACGTCAAATCCCGTATCGGCCAGAACCTCTACTACAAAGCTCAGACCCGGCTTTGGGGTTATGACTTGAAGGGCTTCAGCCGGAACTCGGAGTTCACGGAAATAACCGTCGACGCGCCGCAGGCAGTACAGGACCGGAGCGAGAAAGCGCAGGACGCGAGTCCCATCGACGCGCAGCGGGAATGGGAACGGCAGGCGGAAAACAATGTTCTCGACCGCCTGCAGCGGATTGGTCTGGTCGCTCCCGAAGGCGAAATGGACAAGGTCCTGCAGACCGTAGTCAACAACGTGCTGGTGACCAATAACCTCGATATTCAGCCGGAGATCAGGTGCCGTGTATTGCTGACCACGCCGCTGGAGGCTTTTTCGATTGGCCACACCATCGTCATGAGTCGCGGCTTGATCGATGTCCTGCCGGATGAAGCTTCCCTGGCGATGATTCTGACCCATGAACTGGCGCACATCGTGCTGGGACATCGCACCGACACACGGCTTTCCTTCAACGATCGCTTGCTCTTTCCCGACGACCGCACTTTTCAGCGGCTGGATTTTGCGCGCGACCGCAGCGAAGAGGAAGCCGCCGACAAGAAGGCCGTCGAGCTGCTCAGCAACTCCCCGTACAAAGATAAGCTTGGAAATGCCGGCCTATTCCTCAAAGCCATGCACGCGCGCGCGCCAGAGCTGAAGAATCTGATCAGTCCGCACCTGGGAGACAGGCTGCTGAAGGGCGACGCGATACGCATGTCATCGCTGATGACAAATTCGCCGCAATTTGAGCCGCAGAAGATCGATCAACTGGCGGCGCTCCCATTGGGCGGGCGCGTCAAGGTAAATCCCTGGAGCGATCAGCTCGAATTGATCAAGACGAAACCAGCTTCCCTTTCGAGCGCAGCCGAGAAGATGCCATTCGAGGTTACGCCGTTCTACCCGTTTCTGACTCGCTACGGAACGACGTCATCAAAGGCCGTGTCCGCCGCCGCGCCCGAAAAATCGACCGCGACAGCTCCGCCCGTGCAGTAAAGTTTTATCGGGAAAAAGTCCCAAGCCACTGAGCGAACGCTCGTTGACCAAGCTCGGGCATTCTCGGTTTCAATGGGAAGGGTTAGCGGAAGAAATGCCTGCGGGATGAAGTTGCTACGCGCCGGGAGAACGAAACTACTGCCCAATCGAGCTGGCGACTTGCGAAAACACGGTATTGGCGTTGCTTCCGATCAGCCGGACGGTACCGACTACAATCACCAGAATTACCGCCAACATAACGGCGTACTCAGCCACGTCCTGGCCACTCTCGTCATTCCAAAACCGACGCATTGCTCGTATCACGATCACGCCCCCTCGACGAACGAGCAGATAGACTACCGCCCGACTCTGGTTCGCCGTATGCGTTTAATGTATCGGTAACAAGGGGATGGCTCAATGGCACAGCTGTGACCCGTCAATAGCACTTTCGTGCTAGTTCAGACGGGCGGCATGGACAGCGAAGCGAGGCAATACCACTGCTGGCGCCGCCCTAAGCTATTGATTACACTATTGTTTTTAGCGGCAGCCCCTGATTGACCGCGAACAAAGCAAGCTCCAGTCGGGTGGAGACGCCCAGCTTATCGAAGATGTTACTGAGGTGGTGCTTGACCGTGTCCTCGCTGATTTTGAAATACTCGGCGATTTCGCGGTTCGCGTAACCGGCCACCACAGCCGAGACGATCTCCAGTTCGCGCGGAGTGAGGCCGAATTTTTTCTGCTTCGTTTCCTCATTCGTGCTCTGCATCAGGTTCCGCAGGTATTGCACGAGATTCGAAACGCTGTCGCGCCCCACCCAGTATTCCCCGCCCATGACGGCATGAATGGCTTTCAGCAGAAGCTGGGTTGCCGAGTCCTTCAGCACCACACCCCGTGCGCCGAGCTGCAAGGCTTCGACGATTTGCTTCTTCTCGACCGCGGCGGTCAGCAGAATGATGCGCACAGCCCCAGCCGCTCCGGTGCGATTGCTCAGGTCGCGAAGCGCATCCAGTCCGGTATGGTGGGGCATGGCGAGATCCAACAGCAGAATATCGGGCTTGAGTTCGGTGGCCAGATTGACGGCTTCGTGACCGTCGCAGGCCTCGCCAATCACCTTCATGTCGCCTTCGGATTCAAGGAGGCGGCGCAACCCATCGCGAAAGATGGGGTGATCGTCGGCAATCACAATGCGAATAGGGCTCACTCGTTTGTCCATGACTTAGTCGCTAATATAACGTCCGTTTTTCCCTGTGGGAGGAATTCTAACTTCTAACCGGGCTCCGTGTCCGGGAGTCGATTCTACCGCGAGTTCGCCTGCCAGCAAACGAACACGTTCCCGAATAACCAATGGCCCCTTGCCCGTCGCTTCCAACTCGACCTCCGACATTCTGCCTGAAAATGGAAATCCGCGTCCGTCGTCCTCTACCGTCAGCTGGAGATTGCCTGTCCGCTGGGCCAGCCGCACCAGAACATTGCGCGCGCCGCTGTGCTTGCGCACATTCACCAAGCTCTCCTGCACAATGCGGGCCAGTTCGCGGCAAACCTTTTGCGGCAGCTCAACGCGTTCCAGTTCGCACACAAACACGGCGGAAATGCCGGTCTCGCGCTTGAACCGTTCGACGGTGTCGGAAATAAAACCAAGCAGCCGCTCGGCATTTACCTCGAACGATTTCATTTCCTGCATCAGTTCGCGCAGCTTGAGCACTTCCTCGCGCAACAACTTCTGAATGCGGCCGAGTTCCGCGTTCACCACGGGCGCCTGCGTGCCAGACTGCCGGCGCAGCACATCCAGCTGCATCTCCACGCCGATGAGCGACTGGATTGCCCCGTCGTGCAATTCGCGTGCAAAGCGCGCCCGTTCCACCGCGCCCGCCCGCTCGCGCAACCTCCGCATGAGATAGACGTTGTAGATGGCGGGGCCGACCTGCTGCGCGAACTCCTTAAGAAAACGCAGTTCCTCTTCAGGATCGCCCATCAATTCCGGATCGAAAAGAAAGACACGGCCGGACCACTCTTTACCGAACAAAAACGAGACCGACATCATGGCATGGAAAGTCTCGACCTTGGCAAGAGAATCGAGGAATTTCGTGTCCGTGTCGCGCAAGCGCTCGCCATGATGATCGAGCAGCACGGTATGAAAACCGTTGGATATTTGAGTGGCGTAGACTGCCTCTGCCGGGGTCGCAAAGAGATAAGTCCCTTTGCTTTCCGGATCTGCTTCGTGCCAGCGCAATTCCTGGGCGGCGTTCGTGTCATGCTTGATCTCCGCCAGGAATACGCGGTAGCTGTTGGCTTCCTGCGATGCGCTCAGCACGCGGCGCGCCCTGTAAATGCTCATCACTTCGCCGAGGATTTGCTGTAAGGTCCCCGTCAATCCGGCTTCAACGCGAGTGGAGCTGAGCGCGCGGATAATCACGGCGCGCTCGGCCCGAATCTTCTTTTGGTTTTCCGCCATGGAGCCAAGAAGAAATCCAAGCACCAGCAGATAAAAAGAACTCATCACCAGTTGTTGCGGCTCCATCTCACGGATACTCAAGCCGAAGCTGGAGACGTAGACCATCGACCTGGGAGCGGCGGTCCTCTGCAAGAAGGCTCCCACCGTGTACGCTTCCAGCCATAGCAGCGCCACGGCAGCGGCGGCCGTACTCACCGTTTCCCACAAGCCCCACCGGTAAGCGGCTGCCGCCATTGCGAAGACAAAGAAAAGGAAAAACGGTCCGCCCTGCGCGGGAGCAAACATCGAAATCAACACCGGCCACACAATATCGATGGCATGGACCACCACTCGAAAGGAGAGCGTTGACCGGGGACGCACGCGCAGAAGCAGCATGACGACGACGGCATGCGCCAGATATACGATCAGGAGCCAATACAGCACGCGGGAATACGGAAACTGGCGCACCGGCTCCATCGATAGAGTCACCAGAGCGACGATCGTCAGAGCGACCCGCGCGGTGGCCAGCCAGCGCTCCGTCCGCCGGATCTCATCGGCGCTGAGCGGTGCGCGGAAGCGCCACAGATCTCGTCTTTGAGGGATCATCCAGGCCACGGGTTCTCGTCATGGTGAACGGCTTATTCTAAAGTCTATCTCTCAAGAACTCCATTGTGGGACACCGCGGGTTACGGCGGTGCGCGGCGGGGTAGATTGCGAATCGGGGTCGTCTTCGCCCAAAAGACATTTCAAGCAGGCCTGCATTACTTTAGTCACGACGCTCGCAGCGCTTCCCGACCCTAGAATGGAGCCGGGGGAACGGCGTGGCGGTACGCGATCTAGCCTGGAAATTGTTGCTCGTTTCGCTGACGCTAACCCAGCTAGCGGCCTCCCTGCTGCTGCACCGGGGCGAAGCTCTCACCATCGTCAGCGACCTTATTCAAGGGGCGCTGCTTCTGATCGCCGCCGCAAGCTTCCTGCCCAGGAGCTGGCGCTCCAACTCGAAGGCTGCCCACACGCGTCTCTTCTGGGCCTTGATGACGACGGGAATCTCTTTCTGGCTGGCCTACCAATGCATGTGGAATTACTTCGAGGTCATCCGGCGCCAGGAGGTTCCCGACCCGTTTCTCGGCGACGTAGTCCTCTTCCTTCATCTTGTTCCTATGATCGCCGCACTCGCCGTGCTTCCTCATCTGCGCGAAGATGAGCGCGATGTGCGCATCCGCATGTTCGATTTTCTTCTCCTGCTCACTTGGTGGGTCTACATTTACGTCTTTCTCGTCATCCCCTGGCAAACCGTGAGTATCGACGAGCCCACATATAGTGCCAACTACAACCTCGCCTATTTGATCGAAAAGCTCGTGCTGCTCGCAGGGCTAGCGTGGCTCGTCAGTTCCGCCCATGGAGGATGGCGGCGTCTTTACGGACACCTTCTGGGCGCGAGTGCGCTGTATGCATCGAGTTCCTATGTCGCCAATTGGGCGATCGGCCACAAAACGTACTACAGCGGAAGCATCTACGACATACCTCTGACCGTCTCGTTCGCCTGGATCGCAGCCGTCCCCTGGCTTGCCGACCACTTTGATCTGTCCGAGTCGAGTGCCCCAAAGCCCGTGCTCGACGTGTGGATTACGCACCTCAGCATGTTCGCTTTGCTGAGCTTGCCCTGGGTGGCGCTGCACTCGGAGCTCGATTCCGCTCAGCCTGTCCGAGTCAAGACGTTCCGCATCACCGTCAGTCTGGCGACCACCGTACTCATGGGTGTCATGGTCTTCTGGCGGCAACGGCTGCTGGGCGCTGAGTTTTCCTTTTTTCTGGAGAAATCGCATCGTTCACTCGAAGAGCTGAAAGCTCTGCAAGGGCAATTGATTCAATCTGAAAAGCTGGCTTCGCTGGGCCGCTTAGTGGGAGGAGCGGCGCATGAACTGAATAACCCACTTACCGCCATGCTGGGATATTCCGATCTTCTCAGCGCCTCCAGCCTGCCCCCTGCGGAGCAGCAACAAGCTGCCAGGATTGGAGAAGAGGTTCGGCGCACCAAGTCGCTGGTGGCAAGTTTGCTCACTTTTGCGAGGCCTTCACCGGCGAGGCTAGTCCCGCTCGACCTTAACTCCGTGCTTCAGACCGGGCTCCGCCCGCTCGCTCCCCGCCTCGAAGCACAAGGCATCACGACCCATCTTCGATTGGCGTCTCCCCTGCCGCTCGTGCTGGCCGACTCGAATCAGGTCCTCCATGTCTGCCTGCACCTTGCCAGTCAAATCGCCGCCCAGATTGAACCCGGCACACACTCCGCTTTGTATGTTCGAACTCACCATGGGGATGATTCCGTACAGGTGGATTTCTTTGCCGACACTCCGTTTCAGCTGGCGCCGTCGTTCGATTCCGTGTTGACCTCAGAGGGATTCAATCGACCCTCCACACTCTCGCTAAGCGCATGTTGCCGGATTGTGGAAGAGCATGGCGGGAAGCTGGCACTGCCATCGAATAAAGCGATTCCGGCTTTCCGCATGGAGCTGCCCGTTGTCTCCAAGTCCACAGTGCCGTCGGCGCGAGCCGCGGCCCAGGTTGCCACGTAGGATTAGGCGAAGCCCCGCTGACATTCACAGGAGACACTGCGAGACTACGTTGCGGCTTCAGGAGCGGGCGCGATTTCGATCGTCCTCTTGAGTTGTCCGCAGGCTGCAAAGATGTCGCGCCCGCGCGGCCTACGCACGAAGGTAGGAATTCCCGCTGACACAAGTATGTTCTGAAACGCCGCCACACGTTCCCGTTCGGGCGTTTGGTAAGGCAGTTCGGAGCCTGGGTTCAATGCGATCAGGTTCACTTTCGCCCGCATGCCGCGTACCAGGTCCGCCACTTCGCGCGCGTGCTCAGGCGAGTCGTTGACGCCCGCAAGCAGCACATATTCGAATGTGAGACGCTCGCGCGTGCGCAGAGGAAAATCGCGCGCAGCCTTCATCAGCGCCTCCAGATTCCATTTGCGGTTAAGAGGCATCACTTCGCTGCGCAGAGCATCGTTCGATGCGTTCAGCGAAATCGCCAGCTTGGGACGCACCGGCTCCTGGCCGAAGTCATGAATGCGGGGGACAATTCCGGCGGTCGAAACCGTCATTCGCGATTCTGGAATACCCACGCCCGCCACCAGCAGCCGCACAGACTTCATGAAGTTCTCGTAGTTGAGAAACGGCTCGCCCATCCCCATGAAGACGATGTTGACGCGTTCCATGGGCGGGTCGACTCCCTGATCGCGCAGCACGGCCGCAATTTGCCCAACGATCTCACCGGGCTCCAGGTTTCGCTTCACTCCGAGCAATGCCGTGAGGCAGAACTTGCAGTTGACAGCGCAGCCCACCTGGCTGGAAACGCAGATGGTGGCGCGGCTGAAGTTGGAAGGCTTCGCTGCGGGCGTACCGATTGGAGCCGAAGTACTGCGTCCGGCGGCGTGAGGCCCTTCCATAATAACGAGGCGAGGCCCCGCCACCACACGTGCGTCCTCATCGCCGGCATCACTTCCATCGCCGCTTTCGCCGCCATCGCCTTCCGGCATCCAGACGGTCTCAACGGTTTCGCCGTCAGCCAGTTCGATCAGGTAGCGCACGGTCCCATCGCCGGAGATGAACTTACGTGCGACGGCGGGCATGCCAATCCGCCATCCCTGCTCAGCCAATTGCTCCCGATAACTGGCCGGCAACGTGGAAATCCCCTCCAAAAGCTCAATCCTTTGGCGATAAATGGCATCAAACATTTGTTGACCACGGTAGGAAGGCTGCCCGGATTCGAGGGCCAAATCGGCAAGTTCATCGAGACTCATGCCGAGTAGCGAGTTGGAAGCCTGGGCGGACATAGCGCTTCCCGAGTGTATCCCGGATTAAAGGCACGGCCCATAGTCCACTGTAACTATAAGAAACATAAGGGCGAATCTAACCGTCCTCGCCAGCCTGCTTTTTATGGGACAATAAAGCAAGTGGCCCCAGCCCCTCCACGTGGTCCGATCAACGGGAAAACGAGCACATGGTAAAGGAAACACGAAATATTCGTCGTCAGGTTTTGCCGAACGGCTTAACCGTCATTACCGAGCAGATGTCGCACATCCGCTCGGTTTCGATCGGTATATGGCTGAAGACCGGCTCGCGCGACGAGGATTCCGAATGGAACGGCATCTCGCATTTCATCGAGCACATGGTGTTCAAGGGCACCGAGACACGCTCCGCCGAACTCATCGCCCGGCAAGTCGACTCGATCGGCGGGAACATGGACGCTTTTACCGCCAAGGAATGCATCTGTTTCAACATCAAGGTGCTCGACGAGCACCTTCCCATCGCGATGGATGTGCTGAGCGATCTGGTGCTGCATCCGGTCTTCGATGTCGCAGATATTTCGCGCGAGCGTGGCGTCATTCTGGAAGAAATCAAGATGGACCAGGACAATCCCGACTACCTGGTCCACGAAATCTTCATGCAAAGTTTTTGGAAGGATCACGCTCTTGGCCTTCCGATTCTGGGCACGCGCGAAACCGTGAAGAAATTCGAGCGGCCGGTGGTCTCTCGTTTCTACGGCCATCATTTTGCTCCGGCGAACTTGATCGTCTGCGCGGCCGGCAACCTGAATCATGAAGATTTTGTGCAGCTGACCGCGAAGCATTTCGAGCATGTGAAACCGGCGAAAAATGGCCTGTCTTCACCGCGGCCGAAAACTTCGTTTCGCATCAATCTGCGGAATAAGAAATCCCTTGAGCAGGTACAGATCTGCATCGGCGTTCCATCTCATCCGGTGGCGCATGAACGCCGCTACGCCTCTTACGTTCTCAATACGCTGCTTGGAGGCGGGATGAGTTCCCGGCTGTTCCAGAACATCCGCGAGCGGCAGGGGCTGGCGTATTCCATTTACAGCGACCTCAATCCTTACCGCGATACCGGCTCCATGTGCGTGTATGCCGGGACCTCGCGCGCATCCGCCGTCAAGGTGGTGGAGAGCGTAGTCGCCGAGTTCCGCAATCTGAAGTCAACGCCAGTGCCGGAAGAAGAATTGCGCCGCTCCAAGGACCAGCTCAAAGGCAGCATGATGCTCTCACTTGAGTCATCGACGGCGCGCATGTCGAACCTGGCGCGCCAGGAAATGTATTACGACCGCTTCTATGGGCTGGACGAACTGATTGAGCGAATCGAAGCCGTGACCGAAGAAGAGCTCCGCCAAACGGCCGAGGAGTTTTTCCAAACCGAGCAAATCGCGGTCACGATGCTGGGCAACCTGAACGGCCTGAAGTTGTCGCGCGAACAGTTGGCCTGCTAATCGGCTTAACAATGCTCTCGTCACCGCACGGGTCAGGTCACGCGTTTCTTTCTTTCCGCGAATTGGAACATGTAGGATTGCCTTGGCCTAAGGTCGCTCCGCGTCCTGTAGAATTTTCGTAACGGCACATCCGATGCAGATGATCATCGATGTTTTCGGGCAGATTTTTCGCAGCCTGTGGGCACACAAGCTGCGCTCGTTTCTGACGATGTTCGGCATCGCATGGGGTGTGGGCTCGCTACTGTTGCTGGTCGGGTTGGGCGAAGGCTTCAGAACCGGCAACCAGCGCGGACTCTCTGAGTACGGCGAAAACATCATGTTCCTGTTCCCCGGCCGCGCACCGGCGGTCGCGGGCAACATGACCTCCGCGCGTGAATACAGACTCACTTACAAGGACTATCTCGACATCCGCAGCCAGTCTCCTCACATTCGCGCCATAACGCCGGTGATCTCTACAAATGACGTGCACGCGGTAAGCGAGTTTGCCAGCGCCAGCGGACAACTTACCGGCGCCGAGCCGCAATATAGCGGCATTCGATTTCTCCCCATCAAACTGGGGCGATGGCTGAACGATTTGGATGAAACACAGAAGCGCCGCGTGGTCGTCCTGGGCGACGAGATGTCTCGCAACCTTTTTCCGGGACGACCGGCCGTAGGCGCATTCATTCTGCTCAACGGGTATCGCTTCGAGGTGATTGGCACGCTGAAGCGCGTGGGCCGTGGCGACGACAACTCGACCAACATGCGCTGTTACATTCCGTTCCAAGTGATGCGCACCGACTTCCCGCTGAAAGGCGACGAAGCCTTCGACGCGATCTCTTTCATCAACTACCAGCCTCGCGTTGCGGACGATCACATCCTGGCTCGCGATGAGGCTCGCCGGGTGGTGGCACGCAACCACGGCTTCGATCCCAAGGACGAAGACGCCTTCGAAGGCTGGGATACGGTCGAGCAGGCCAAACAGATGGGCACGATCTTCGATGCGATGAATGAGTTTCTGGGAACGGTGGGCCTGGTCACGCTGGCGCTTGGCGCTATCGGCGTGGTCAACATCATGCTGATTGCGGTCAGCGAGCGCACGCGCGAAATCGGCTTGCGCAAAGCGCTCGGCGCCACTAACCGCAGCATCATGCTGCAGTTTTTCACCGAAGGCGTGCTGCTTACTCTGGTCAGCGGACTAATCGGTATGGGCTTGGCATGCGCCTTGATGGCGGCAATTCCCGACCCGCACGGCCAAGGCGGATTCGATCCGCCACGTCTGGTTCCCAAGACCGCCGCGCTTGCAATTGTCAGCCTCACGCTTGCCGGCGTGGTCGCTGGGCTATATCCCGCCCGCAAAGCAGCAAAACTGGAACCGGTGGAGGCGCTGCGGGCGGAGTGAGAGAGATTTTGTAAATTGGTTACTTGGTAATTGTGTAATCCAGGCGGCTGGCCTTGGGGCTTCAAATTACAAAATTACCCGATTACGAAATTACCAATTGGGTTTTGCCATGCTACGCGACTTACTATCGGAATCTTACAACGCGATGCGCCATAACCGGCGCCGCACCGCACTTACCATGTTGGGCATGGCGTGGGGGATTGCGACTGTCGTCATGCTGCTCACCTACGGTGACGGCTTTGGCCGCGCCTGCGCCAACATTTTCGCCAATTTCGGAACCAAGCTTTTCATCGTGATTCCCGGCCGCTCCACAATGCAGGCCGGAGGCCAAAAGGCAGGCGCATTAGTTCGCCTCACACTGGACGACGTGGACCTGCTCACGGCCAACATTCCCCAGATCACGCACATCACTCCCAGTTGCGACAAGCAGGCGACCCTGCAATACGACACTCGCTCTTACACCATGAGCGTCAACGGAGAGTATCCGAATACCTTCCAAATTCGCGCGCTCGATCTGGATCAGGGGCGCTTTTACAATGCGACCGACCAGATGCAACGCGCGCGGGTCGCCGTGATCGGTTCCGAAACCAAGGAAAAGCTTTTCTCCGGCCGCAATCCCATTGGCGAGCGCCTGCGCGTCGACGGTATCAGCTTTGAAGTCATTGGCGTGCTCAAGGCGAAGATGCAAGCTGGTGACGACAACATTAACCGCGTGGTCTACATTCCGTTCACGGCGATGAGCGATCTGAAAGACACACACTATCTCGATACCATCTGGTTCAACTACGAGACCAACGATTACGGCCGTATCGAGCAGTCGACGCGGTTTATCCTGGCAACCCAACACCGGTTCAACCCTCTCGATCGGCGAGCCGTGACCATCATCAATCTGATGGACCAGGTACACCAACTGGAACTCGTCACCATTGGCCTGAAAATCCTGCTTACGTTCATTGGCACGCTTACGCTTGGAATTGGAGGCGTCGGCCTGATGAACATCATGCTTGTCTCGGTGACGCAGCGCACGCGCGAAATTGGCGTCGAGAAGGCGTTGGGCGCGCGCCGAAAGCACATCTTCTTTCAGTTCCTGGCCGAAGCTCTCACCATCACGTTCCTCGGTGGCGTGTTTGGAATTATTCTTTCCTACATCGTCGCGCTTTCGGTCGGACGCCTCACGCTCTATAGCGCCATGGCCAAACATGCCGAGGCGGGCGACATAACGCTCATCATTAATCCCATGACGCTGGTCATTGCCGTGCTTATCCTAATTGCAGTTGGACTGGTCAGTGGGATGGTGCCCGCCATTCGCGCCTCGCGCCTCGATCCCATTGAGGCTTTACGCTACGAATAGAAAGGCAGCTAGCGTATCCGCTGTTGCACACTTGACTTACCCAATGTCATACGCGAGTGCGTATTCCCGAGGAATGATGCGCGGCTGGCGCGCTGCCGAAACTGATAAGAAAAACCCCATTCGTTTACGACGATCATCGCAACGAATGGGGTTTTTACTGCTGTGCGAACACTCAAACCAGCGCCTACTTCTGCTGATCTGGTTTTTGCTCGTCCGATTTTTGATCGGCAGGCTTCTGGTCATCCGGTTTCTTGTCTTCCGGGGCTTCGGCCTTGGGCTTGTCCTGATCTTTCTTCTCAATCGAAAGCAGCTCGACTTCAAAGATCAGCGTTGAATTCGGCGTGATGTCCGCTCCCACACCCTGCTCGCCATAAGCGAGGCTTGGCGGAATAAATAACTCCCACTTGGAGCCAACCGGCATAAGCTGCAGAGCTTCCGTCCAGCCCTTGATGACCCCGGTCACAGGGAACTTCGCTGGCTCTTTCCGCTTAAAGGAACTGTCGAACTCTTTGCCATCAAGCAGCGTGCCGCGATAGTTGCAAACGACCGTATCGGTCGCCGCCGGCTTCGGCCCGGTACCCTCGGTCAGAATCTTGTATTGCAAGCCGCTGGGTAATGCCACGACGCCTTCTTTGTCTTTGTTCTTAGCCAGAAAAGCTTCGCCTTCAGACTTGTTCTTGTCCGCAGCCTCGTGCATTTTTTCCTGCTGCTCTTTCTGCACTGCCATCTGCACTTCCTTGAGCACCGCCTGCGCTTCATCCTGAGTCAGTAGCGTCTTGCTGTCGGTTAACGCATCTTTCATGCCCTCAACCACCAGCTTCGGGTCGAATTCCACGGACTGTTTCTTCAGGTTCGCTCCGAGGCCGGAGCCGATGTTCATGCCCAGCGCGTAGCTAAATTTCTCTTTACGCGTTTTGAACGGAGATTCCGGGCTTTTCGCTGTCGTGCTCGACGAAGCTTTCGCTCCGGCTGGCGCTTCTTGAGTCTTTGGTGTTGTTGCCGCCGGAGTTTGTTGGGCAGTAGCATTGGCCACCAACATCGTCCCGGCGGCCAATAGGACCGCTGCGAAGAAAGGTTTACGCATTCATCTATTTTCACATTGTCGGCGCAATCTGCGCTAGAGCAGGAGAAAAATGGCACGGCAGGAAAAGGCAGCCCAGGCTACAGGATGGTCCAGTCGCCATGTTGCTTGCGACTTGTCTATAATCCGCGTATGAAAAACACCTTCTTGTTGGCTCTTGCTGTCTCATTGTGCATGGCCGTTCTCGCACCAACGAGCGTGGCTAAGACCGTTGTTCAGCTCAAGGATGCTCAGGGTAAGAGCGTGGGGACGCTTACCCTGTGGGAGGAAAAACCCGGTGGCGTAGGGATGCAGCTCAATCTGGAGAATCTGCCGCCCGGTGAGCACGCCTTGCACTTCCATCAAAATGCCAAGTGCGAATCTCCGGACTTCAAGTCGGCGGGGCCGCATTTCAATCCGGATAACAAGAAACACGGCTTCGACAATCCGGAAGGCCATCACGCCGGCGATAACGCGAATTTCACCGTGGGCGAGAACGGCAAAGCAAAATTTCGCGTGCAAAATAAAGATGTCAACCTGGGCGACGACAGCCATTCCCTATACAGCAACGGGGGAACGTCGATCATCATCCATGCGAAGGCGGATGACCAGAAGACCGATCCCTCCGGCAATGCCGGCGATCGCATTGCCTGCGGCGTGATCACGAAGTAGGCGGCCGGCGCTGCCAAGTTTCTCGATGTGCCGAGGTCTCTCAGCACGTCGAGAACAGCCCCCTACTTCGCTTCCGGCACATAGATCGCCGGAATATTCAGCCTGTTCACCATCTCGTTTAGCGCCGGCAAATCCCTGGCCATCAAATCGTGAGCCTGCGCGAGCAGCGGTTGCGCCTGCTTTTCAAGCGAGGCGAAGACTTCATACTGCTGCGCGGTGGGCGCGGCATCGGCTGAATCCACGCTGGATAGCAGCGAATGGAGCCTCTCATCGATCAGAACAGGATAGTTCAGCGTCGATTCCGAACTTTTTGCATTCACCTGCACCAACTGCGACTCGACGTCAAAGCTCTTCTTGTCGAAGTCTTTTGCCGCGGCGATGAGTTGCGTATAACGTGGATCGCCGCCAAGACGGCTATTCAGCGTGCGCGTCTGCGTTCGGACTTCGCGCATCTTCTCCACTACGCCGTGAATTTGAGAAACCTCGGCTACGATCTTGCCGCCTAACTCAACCTGTTTTTGCACGTCCGCATTCGAGGCCTTCACGCGCACATCTATCTTCAACTCCAGCGGCGCGGTATAGGATTTGCCCTCCGATGTGAGCCTCACCTGGTATGCGCCAGGAGCGGCCATCGCACCGCGATTGCGGAACTCTGCGCCCGGCTCGCCCGCCAGCGGAGTTGCGCCTTGTGTCCGCAAATCCCAGGCAAACCGGTTCAGGCCTGCGTTCGTTGGAATCTTTTCTTCCGGAGGAGTCTGGTCCGGCCACTCCGGCGGCGTTTCGGCTTCCTTCTTTTCTTCGTTCGAGAAGTGGCGCACCACTTTGTCCTGGGCGTCGAGAATATCCAGGCTCACCACGCCTTTCGGCGCTGCAGGCAAGTAGTAATACACAATGGCGCCCGTTGGCGGATTCTCACCCACCGGCTGCCGCCGCTCGAAGGAATCCGGCCAGCGCAGCCGGTACGTCACGCGCGGCTTGTAGAGCTCAGCCTCGGTCGCGGCCTGCGAAGTCGCGGCGCGCAGCGGCGTCAGGTCGTCGAGAATCCAGAATGACCGCCCGTGCGTCGCTACAACCAGGTCGTCGTTTTTTACGATCAGATCGTGAATGGGTGAATTCGGCAGATTCAGTTGCAGGGATTGCCAGTTCGCGCCACCATCGAACGAAACATAAACGCCCGTCTCCGTGCCCGCGTACAGCAGGTTCTTGCGCACAGGATCTTCGCGGACCGCATGCGTATATGCGCCGTCAGGAATGCCGTTCGTGATTTTTGTCCATGACTTGCCGAAGTCAGTTGTCTTGAAAATGTACGGCCGAATGTCGTCGAGCTTGTGCGTATCCACGGCCGCGTATGCAGTACCCGCATCGTACGGCGAGGCGTCGATGATACTCACCAGGCTCCACTCCGGAATTCCCTTCGGCGTGACGTTCGCCCAATTCTTGCCACCATCGCGCGTAATGTGAATCAACCCGTCGTCCGTGCCCGCCCAGAGCAAGTCTTTTTGCACCGGCGATTCCGCAATGGAAAAAACCGTGTCGTAAAACTCAACCGAAGTGTTGTCCTTGGTCAGCGGGCCGCCGGAAGAAACTTGCTTGCTCTTGTCGTTACGAGTGAGGTCGGGGCTGATCGCTACCCAGTTCTTGCCTTCGTCGGTCGTCTTGAAAACACGTTCGCCGGTGGTGTAAATCACGTGCCTGTCGTGCGGAGAAATTAGAATTGGCTGCGTCCAGCCCAGCCGCACTTTCAAATCGCCGACTCCGTGCCCCGAGCTGTCCTCCGGCCACACAGTGATGTCCTGCTCCTGCTGGCTGCGCCGGTCCATGCGCATGAGCTGCCCACCACCCGACCCCGCATAAATAATGTTCGAGTCTTCGGGATCGGGTTGAAGATAGCCGCTCTCGCCGCCGCCTGCGTCAAACCAGTGCTGCCGCCCGATATAGCCGTCGTCGGTGCGGCTGGCAATGCCGACCGTCGAGTTATCCTGCTGCGCTCCGTAGACGTAGTAAAGGAACTGATTGTCCGCGGCCACATGATAAAACTGCGCCGTCGGCTGATTGTATTGTGTCGACCAATTCTTACCGCCATCCACCGAAATTGTTGCCCCGCCGTCGTTGCCATCGATCATGCGATTCGGATTCTGGGGATCAATCCAGAATCCGTGATGGTCGCCGTGCGGCGCCGGGAGCAGAGTGAGACTCTTCCCTCCATCGGACGAGCGGAACATGCCAGTGTTCAACGTGTACACCGTGTCCGCGCTTTTCGGATCGGCGAAAATATGTGTGAAGTACCACGCACGCTGCGTGAGCCGCTGATCGTCATTGACGCGCGACCACTTTGCGCCCCCATCATCGGAGCGGTACAGGCCGCTCTCCTTCGACTCGATCAGCGCGTACACGCGATTCGAATCTGCGCCCGAAACGCTAATACCAATGCGGCCCAGAATGCCTTCGGGCAGACCATTGCCTTCCAGATGCTTCCATGTATTTCCGCCGTCGGTTGAACGATACAATCCGCTGCCCGGCCCGCCGCTGTCCATGCTCCAGGGCGAACGCCGTATTTGATAAAGCGCGGCAAACATCACATTCGAATTATGCGGATCGACCGCCAGATCGATGGCGCCCGTGTCGTCGTCTTTGAAAAGAACTTTGTCCCAGGTCTTGCCGCCGTCGTTGGTGCGGAACACACCGCGCTCGGCATTAGGCCCGTATGCATGGCCCAAGGCCGCAACCAGAACATGATCGGGATTGCGCGGATCGATCCACAGACGCGCGATATGCCGCGTATCCTTCAATCCGATGTGCGTCCAGGTCTTGCCGCCGTCGGTGGTTTTGTACATTCCATCGCCGTACGAAATATTGCCGCGCAGGCAGGACTCGCCCGTGCCAACGTAAATCACATTTGGGTTCGAGTCGGAAACCGCAATCGCGCCGATCGACGAAATGACGCTGCCGTCGGAAATCGGCTGCCAGCTCACGCCGCCATCGTTCGTGCGCCACACTCCGCCGGAAACGCCGCCGAAATAATAGGTGAATGGGCTGCCCACCACCCCGGTCACGGCCAGCACGCGCCCGCCGCGATACGGGCCGATACCACGCCATTGCATGCCTTTGAACTGCGCTTCGTTATACAGCTGCGCCGCGGCGAGACAAACTGTCAGCGCTGCAAAGAGGACTGAAACGAAGACGCACCAAGCCGACTTGCGTAAATTCATCAACGACCCCCTGTCGTAGAGAACCATAATATTAAACCCGAGTAGCCGCAGGCTGCGACCCCGGCCGCGAGCGGACATCTGAAGAAGTGTTTGCCACTGTATCGGAATAAAGGAATTCCAGCGCCTCCGGAAAGCGCGCAGCCCACGCGGCCTCTGTGTGCCGCGCGCCATTATCAATTCGCAGCCTCAGCCGCTTCTCGTCGAGACCTGCTTGCGCGAGAATCGCAGCCAAATCGCGTATGTCAGCCAGAATTGTTGCGTCTTTCTCCGCATTGCCGATCTCCTTCGTTCCCATTCCCAGATACACACGCTCGGGCCATGCTCGAAATTTCGCGCTCCCTTCCAGGATCTTTCGATTGGCTACAAACAACGATGGGCTCTCGATCAGCGCTCCCCCAAACACTCCCGGCGCAGCCAAAAGCGTGTAGAGCGTGATCAAGCCGCCCAGCGAAGAGCCGCCCAGCCCAGTGTTTTCCGGCCCGCGGAGAATGGAGTATCGCTCCTCGATCAGCGGCATTACTTCGCTTTGAAGAAACTCGGGATAGCAATGTCCTGCGGGATGCAGGACTCTTGGATCGCGCGACTTGTAAGGAATAAACTCGCGCATCCGGCTTCTGCCCGTGTTGTCGATCCCAACAATGATGAGCGGACGAATCTTCTTTTCGGCGATCAGCCTCGTCGCCGTCTCACCCACCTGCCAATGGACACCGGCAAATGACGTTGCCGCCTCGAACAGATTCTGCCCGTCGTTGAGGTAGAGAACCGGATAGCGCGTCGCGCCCCATCCGTCGTAGTCGGGAGGCAGCCAAACCCGCAACAGGCGCGTGTTTCCGAAGACACGGCTCTTGAGTTCGTGCAGCCATAAATTCCCGCGAGAAACCGGAACGCCAACTTCGGGCGTAGGATCGGGCCTGCGTTTCGTCGTCGGTTTGCGAGGAGTGCGTGGGGGCATGGAATAAGTATCTAGAGAACGAGAAAATGTAGAAAGGCCGCTAGCGGCGCCACCATATCAGCCCGGACAACAAAGTCGTCGCGCTAATCAAAGCGAGCGAACTCAGACAGAGAATGCACCATACTCCCAGAATGTGCGCCTCGACATACGTCAAATACAGGGCAAACGCCAATCCCGCCGCAGCTCCGCCAAACAGTAGTGCCGGCGTCTCATGCCGTTTGCGGTATATCGTCGCCAGCGCCCCTAGAGCCAAATAACCAAGCATTCCAATCAAAGCCACCGGGATACCGAGGATCGAAGAGTACTCGCTTCGATTGACGATATCGCAGTTGAACGCTTCCCCAATATCGCAATAAGCCGTCTTCGATTTAGCAAAGTGATGCTGAAGTGACACTGTGGAAACCACCACGCCACAGACCGCAAGAACGGCAACCACGTTCATCATCCGCGCCGCGAACCGGCTCACGGCAGATCGCACCCGGTGCGGTCGCTCAATTCCTCCAGGCTAAACACACGCTCCTGCCGCTCACCTGTTGGCGGAAACTGCCAGGTCGGATAATGAACAATGTTCGCGTCCTTACAAACCTGTGTCTGCGTGTGTATGTCGCCAAGCACGCCGCACTCCACATAGGGAACATACTTGAACGACTTTGCGAATTCTTCCTTCTGCTCCTTGCAATGCGGACACCACCAGGCCCCGTACATCTTGACGCCGCGATCGCTCAAACAGTGGGCAAACCCGTCGTACTTGTGCTGCGTGCGATCTCCGAGATAGTAAGCCAGCCCGAAAACAGCCACGACCAGCACCGCATAACTCGCGAGCCGCCGCCAACTCTTCGAACTTCGCGTGCTCCCCGGTTTCTGCTTTTTTTCGCTATTTTCTTGCGGCAT
>JBAVYO010000255.1:0-9101 GCA_049698855.1 Terriglobales bacterium | reverse complement strand
GGTAAAAGGCCTTTCGACGGAACTGGCGCGCGACGGCATCCGCGTCAACTGTGTGGCTCCGGGATGGGTCGCCACGGATATGTCGGCAGGCGCACTAAGCGATCCGCCAACACGTGCGAAAGTGTTTGCTACTATCCCACTCGGGCGCGTGGGGACGGTAGATGAAATCGCCGGGCCGATTTTGTTTTTGTGCACGCCCTACGCGGGCTTCGTCACCGGCGAGATTTTCAACGCGAATGGCGGCGCCGTCCTGGTGGGGTAGGCGGCTGCTCAATGCGCGGGACGACCTCATCCACGCTTTCGTACAGAAACGGTGTCTTCATGCGGCACCCCCGAAGCCTGCTCCTCTCCGAAGCCAAGCAATGATGCGTCTTCCGAATACAGCTAAAATGGGTGTCCAAGCCTCTAATATAGAGAGACACATGCGATCCTTCGCCGCCATTTTCTTCCTGACGCTGCTCTCTTGCTTTGCGACCGGCCTTGCCCACGCGCAGGCCGGAACCGAGCCGCCGCCGCGCGCGGCCTTGCCGCCGGAAAAGCCGTCGTCGGTAAAATTGAACGATTCCGAGAGCGCGCGCCAGGCGCGGGCCCTGCTCGATCAGGCGGTCGCGGCCCTGGGTGGGCAACCTTATCTTACGTTCACCAACCGCGCCGAATCGGGGCGCTACTATCCCCTTCATCACGGCCATACCGAGAGCACCGGAATTCCCTACAACTACTATCTTGAATATCCCGACAAGGACCGGTTCGAAGTCATCCACACCAAAGATATCTTTCTCATCGAGGGGCAGGTAGGGAATGTCCAGGTGAAAGGCCAGTTCGATATTGTCCTGATTCACAATGGCGACAAGGGGTACGAGACGACCTTCAAGGGAACGGCCCCGCAGGACAAGGAAGACCTGCAGAATTATCTGCGGCGACGTCCGCACTCGGCCGAATGGGTGTTTCGCAAGTGGATCAACGATCCGACGGTCGCCTTGTTCCATGACGGCCTGACAATCGTGGACAGCAAGCCGGTTGACGTGGTGACTCTGCTTAACAGCCAGAATGACTCGGTGAGCGTGGCGCTCGACCAAATCACGCACTATCCCCTCCGCATCAGCTATTCGTGGCGCGACCCAAAAGATAAGCAGAAGAATACGGAAGAGGAAGTCTACGACAATTACAAGCCCGAAGACGGCATCATCACTCCGCACTCGATTACGCGCTATTTCAACGGAGAGATGTCGCAGCAGCGTTTCATCACCACCGCGAAATACAATCAGCAGCTGCCCGATTCACTGTTCCAGGCGACCGTGACTTACGAACGGACGCCGCCGCGAAAGAGCCGGTAGGCACCCGTGCCTATAGAAAGTCACCTCAATTCGGCCCACCGGCAGCCCGACCAATCTCTAATCAGCCAAACAGCTTAGCCGTTCCGTGGTTCAAGCCAGCCACGGACTGTGGCATTTTTGCCACATACAGAAACGACCGCTGCACGGTAAGCTATTGTACAGCCAAAGAGTTACAGTCTCATCAGTTGCCGGCACAAGCTGAGATCTGTCTGCCGTGCGAAGCCGGAGCGGGCGCGTCCAAGTTCGATTGACACACGAACAGACAATTCGCAATGCGGCGAGCTGTACAGGAGTCGGCCTGCACAGTGGCGCACCTGTCAACGTGCGAATCCTGCCCGCGCCCGCAGGCTCGGGAATCGTGTTCCGTCGCACCGACCTGGATGACTTCGAGATCGAAGCAAGCGGCCGCAACGTTGCCCGCGTCAGCTATGCCACCAGCTTGATGAAGAAAGGCGTGCTCATTTCGACGACCGAGCACCTTCTTTCTGCCTTTATAGGAGCTGGCGTCGACAACGCGATCGTGGAACTTGACAATCTCGAACTACCCATCCTCGATGGCAGCGCCCGGCCGTTTGTGGAAATGATCCTGCAAGCGGGCATCCGGCGGCAGCGCAAGCCGCGTTCCTATCTCAGAATTGTGCGCGAAATCGAACTGCGCGAAGGCGACAAATTTATCGCGGTCTATCCCGACGACTCGTACTCCGTTTCCTATTCCATCAATTTCCCCCATCCCCAGATTGGCAAGCAGACCTTTCGTGCGGCGCTCACCAACGGCAGTTATCTCGAGGAGATCGCGCCCGCCCGTACGTTTGGCTTTTTGCACGAAGCCGAGGCCATGCGCCAGCAGGGACTGATTCGTGGTGCGTCGATGGAAAACGCGATTGTCTTGAACCGCGAAAAGGTGCTGAATCCTCCGCTACGCTTTCGGGATGAATTTGTGCGCCACAAAGTGCTGGACCTGATCGGCGACCTCGCGCTGATTGGAAAGCGAATCCTCGGTGCCGTGGTCGCGGACCGCGCCGGTCACGCCATGCACACGGCACTGGTCTCGCGCATTCTGCGCGACCGCTCATTGTGGGAAGAGACCACGATGCAAGAAGCGGAACGGCAGCCTGCGATGGCCGTTGCAACCACCCTCAGCGCGTAACGATCCCGCGGCCCGAATCCTCACGCTGTGAGACTAACGGGCTTCGAGCCTTGAGCTACGAGTAAACCCCAGTGGTCGGCACGTCGTATCGAATCCCGTTCAAGTCTTGTGGATCACTACCCTTGCCTTGTTTGTCGAAGCTCGAAGCTCGCGACTCGCGCGCAGCTAATCCGCAGGCTGGGGCGCGTTCCATTCCAGCGCTGGCGTGCGCTCGTCGAGCAGCCGCCCGAGTTCAGCTTGCGCCTCGGCACGCACCCTTTCGGCGTAAGCCTGCGCCCTCTCGCGGTGTTCGGCGCCTAGCACGGAAAGCCGCACGCTCAAATAGGGCCGGTCGTCCTCCAGACGTTGCAACAATCGCCGGGTACGGGCGATTCGTTCTTCCAGTGTGATCATGTTGAGCTCCGCAATAGTCGCTAGCAGACCAGATTGCCAGAGCGGACGGAAAGCGCAAGTCACAACACGGATGCGGCCTGGGTTTTTGACAAAGAAAAGTTCAGGTGAGAGCGGGGTAGGTTTGCAGTTGGGTGGGCATCTCTTTCTGTAGGCGTTCGGTCAGCCATTTTTCAAGCTGGTATTGCGAGTTCTTAGGAACCTCCACGAAGCGAATCCCGGCGCGGCCGACGGTGTCGGCCCATACAATATCGCCCTTTAGCTCGAGCGAAATATCGGAATCTGGAAGCGTGAAACGCAGCGCGACCACGGTGTCCTTGTCCAATCTGCTTGTGGCATGGATCGCAATGCCGCTCTCGCTCACATTGGTTGAGTTCGCGCCAACCTCGCGGTTCCTGCCAATGGCAATCTGCACCGGTATTTCGACCGGGTAACGGAAGTAGCGGCGGCGCTCGCGAAGCATGAAGTCGATCGCGGCATGGAAGCAGCGCGTGGCATGCAGCGGTGTGAGCGGCTTCTGTAGAACAAAATTGGCGCCGTACCCAAACGCTTCCTGGGTGGTCGTTTTGCCGTTCAGAACGGCAAAAGCAACCGCTTTGGCGTTACTGTGAGTTTGACGCAGGCCCTCAAGGAGCGTGACCCCGTCCGGCTGATCGTCGCAATCGATAATCACGGCATCGAACTTGCGTTTGGCAAGCGAGTCACTACAGGCGTCCCCCTCCGAGCAAACCTCGATATTGATCGACAGTTTTTCGAGCGTCTGCCGCAGCACCCCGAGCAAAGCGGGATCCTTGCTGAAAAGAAGGGAATCGAGGTTCATGCAACCCTAATAGTAACCGTAGCGCCTGACCGGCCGAAGATCACTTAAGTACCGCGTAAGAGGTTAATTGGTGACACCTTTTGACCTTTTACCGCTGCGAATCTGGCCCAAAGGTCCCGCCCTACTCCGCTCCTTCAATTTCTTCTGGATTCGTAGCGCATTTGCCGCGACACTAGCTGGGTGGAGGAAGCAGTCTATCTTTCGCTCGGATCGAACCTCGCAGACCGGGCCGGAAATCTGCGCGAGGCAATCCATCGGCTGAAAGAAGCGGAGACCGTGCGCGCGGTTTCATCCTTCTATGAGACAGAGCCGGTGGAGGTTCCAGATCAGCCATGGTTTCTGAACTGCGTCGTGACGATCGAAACCGGCAAAACACCCCATGAGCTGTTGAAAAACGTCTTATCGATTGAGGAAGCAATGGGCCGCGTGCGGACGCGCGCCAAAGGCCCACGCAAAATCGATATCGACATCGTGCTCTTCGGGGATCGTATCGTAGACGAACCGGGCCTGCAGGTTCCGCATCCTGCCATGTACGAGCGCCGGTTTGTGCTGGAGCCGCTGTCCGAAATTGCGCCCGAAGCGCGGCATCCCATCCTCGGAAAAACATCGAGCGAATTGCTGGCAGCGCTCGCATCAGGCGAAATCGTCCGTCGCTACAACGCGATCAGGGAATAATCAGACGGCTCGCCGGGGCTTCCGGTGCGCTAATCGCCGACTTCTCTTCGGGAAACTGCGCAGCCAGGAAATCGACGTAGGCGCGCGATTTCGGCCGGCCCGAAGTCCTCGCCTGCGCCAGGCGCAATAGAAATACAAGCGTCTCGAAAACTTCCGAGTCGCGCAGTCGCGCGTAGCCCACATGTTTCTGTTCAGCTTCCCGGAATTCCTTCACCATGGTTTCTACGTCGCGGGCAACTTGCTGATGAGCCAGATTGGCTGTGGGCTGCTCATAAATAAGATTCGATTCAACCAGTGTTTGATAGCTCTTGGCCAGAGAAGTGAGCGCGGCGATCAGGTCGCGGTCAGTGAGCGCATGGCCATCAAGAGAACGCCCAGCCCGCGCGCTTTTGGCGAGGGCGAAACTCAGCCCAACCATCAGATGTTCGTGCTCATAAAGAAATTGCTCGGAAATTTCAACCGCGGGAAACATAGCGTCATGGTCAAGGTCATCCCTGGTGCGCGCCTTTTCATGCTGACGCGCTTGCTGCAAATAAGGGCATTCGCTCGGACAGTCGAGCGTGACCTCGCGTTGCTCACCGCAACATTGCGGGCAGATTTTTCCGTGCACAGCCGGGCAGAATCGCTTTTCCTTTCGCTCCTGGCAAATCGGGCAACTCAAGGCACTTTCCTCAGACATTCATTATTTCACGGCGCCGATAATTTCATGGGGCGCCCCCAGGCCGACGCGCCAAAAGCATGGACTGGAGGTGGAAGTTTTTGTAGCATGTCCGGATGAAAAAGAAGAAATCCGGCACCCCCAAGTCTCCGACTAAAAGAAGAGGTCCGGCAACGGTTGACGAATACATCTCTGGCACTCCTGAACTGGCCCGGAGTGCACTGAAGAAGATTCGCACCGCGATCCGCTCCGCCCTGCCACCGGATGCTACCGAGACCATCAGCTATCGAATTCCCGCTTTCAGGCGCGACAAGATACTTGTATGGTTCGCCGCGTTTTCAAACCACTGCAGCGTGTTCCCCACGGCGGCCGTAATCGAAGAATTCAAGAACGAGCTCAAAGGACTGGCCATCTCGAAAGGAACAATCCACTTCCCGCTTGATAAGCCCGTGCCAACCGCGCTGATCAAGAAGCTGGTGGCGGCAAGACTGGAGCAGGCTGAAGGCAGCTCACGTTGATTTGCCCTAAAAGCAGTGCACTCTACGACCCGCTTTCCAAATAACCCTTCGTAATCGCTCTCATAATCGATTTCTATTTGTCTCACGCCACCTTCACGCGTTAGCCTAGTGAGTCTGATCCCCCGGTCAAATTTATTCCGGTCGTGGCCGGACATTCTTTCTTAATGAAGGAGAGGCATGTCAACTGAACTGCGCAGCTTTCTCGCAATCCCATACGACGAACTCGAAGAGATGAATCTGAAGGCGAAGAAGCAACGCCTCGACCGGGTTGCTCCTCACAAAATCCAGGAAGAACGGATTAAGTACTTAACGGACGAATCCCGGATCAAAGCCGTCACGGTCATGTTCAGCGATCTGGAAGGCCGGCTGCACATGCTTGACTATGACAAGAAATTCCTGGTGAAGAGCTACGACAACCTAACGTTCGATGGTTCTTCCATTCGCGGTTTCACCGCGCAGCGCGAGAGCGATCTGCGGCTTGGCATCGACTGGGCCGCGTTTTACTGGGCGCCTGCCGATGTCTTTGGCCCCGGCAAAGTCCTCGTCTTCGGCGAGGTCATCGACAAAGGAGGCGAGCCCTACGCCGCTGACATGCGCGGCGTGCTTAAGACATTCGCCGATACACAATTTAAAAAGAGCGGCTACACGCTTAATGCGGCCAACGAGATCGAAGGCTTTCTGTTCAAGGGCCCCGAAGCCGAGCGTAACTATCACCTAACCGGCAAGTTCGAATATGTAAACACGGGCGGATACTATCATTCGCTGCCTGGCGATCCGCTGCGCACTTTCATTGATACCACTGCCGAAGTGCAGCGCGCGATGGGCTTCCAAAACGAAAAGGATCACCCCGAAGTTGCGCCCTCGCAGTTTGAGATCAACTACAACTACGCTGAAGTGGTCGCGGCTGCCGATCAAATCCAGCTCTATAAGCTGATCTGCCGCCAGGTTGCCCGGAACATGGATCTGACCGCATCGTTCCTGCCGAAGCCTGTGGTCGGCGTCAACGGCAGCGGCATGCACACTAACGTTTCGGTGAGCAAGAACGGCAAGAACCTGTTCTGGGATCCCAAGGGAGAAGAGAAACTCAGCAAATCGGGCTGGGAATTCATCGATCGCATCCTCACTCACGGAAACGACATTTGCCTGCTGCTCAACCCCAGCGTCAACGCTTATCGCCGTCTCGATCCGCACTTTGAAGCGCCAAACCAGATCAAGGCTTCGGCTGTCGATCGCGGCTCCATGATCCGCGTTCCCATCGGCAACGAGCGCAGCATGCGCGTCGAAGTGCGCTCCGTGGCTCCCGATGCCAACCCCTATTTGGTGATGCTCTCGATCTTCAAAACCGGCCTCGAAGGCACAACCTCGAAAATCAAGAACCTGCGCCAGGCAGAGCGCTACTTGCCCGATAACATCTACACCGCCATGGAGAACTTCCGCAAAGCCGATTGGACCTCAACGCTTATGGGCGAGGACGTGAAAGGCCGCTATGCGGATCTCAAGCAAGGTTCGGCCGATCGCTGTCCGCGCCTGCTGGGGTCGTTCGTCAAAGCGCCCGAGGTGCAATACCATCACGACGTCTATAACCAGTATTTGTGGAATATGTTCTAGGAAGCACGGATTCGAGTGGCGTGGACACTATTGTCCGCGAAAGGCTGCCAAATCATGGCAGCCTTTTTTTGCATGCCCACGATGACACATCCCGACAGATGCCGGAATATCGAAACCGGCGCCACGGACGCTCGCACCTATCGCACGGCGAGACCAGGCCACGCTCCCACCGTTTCCAGTTCAACCCGCAGCCCGCAAAATTCGAGCCCAAAACAAAATCCCGAGCGATTGCGAACGTAGGCCGCTATTCGTATTGTCCTGCCTGCCGTTCGGAACTCCACTTCCATCACGTCGCCAGGCTGGAGGTTAACTCCAGCATAGACCTCCATTCCGGCGCGGCTTAGCCGGGAAACCAGGCCGGGCACAACCATGTTCCGGGCTCCTGGGACGGGAACGCAGACAGGCGTGTGCATACGAAAGCGCGGGTATCGGCGAGTGTTCATCGGATGTATTCCAGAGCGACAGTCGCAACCGGCTATCTGAGCAGGTTGAAGTGCAAAAGATACGCCGATGTGGCCAGACCGATCATGAGCAGAGCGATCGCACCCGCCAGCTTGAACCGCCAAAACGGCGGATTGCTCTGCTGCGCCGAAGCAGCGCGCAGTTTCTCCATCCAGACTAGCTCGCCTTTGTCCGTGGAGGATTGCCCGACCAGCGCGCCAATGCGCCGCTGCTCGTCGGCCGGAAGAGAGACGAAACGAAAGGGCTGCAACCCCTGAGCGACGGGCCGCAGCATTTCCGCACCTCCATCCACGGCGCCAGATTCGGTCACGAACATGACCCGGACCTGCGATCCCTGATCGATGGGGTTAGTGAGCGAGAGCAGGCCACCGGTGGCCGAGATTACCTTTAGGCTGGCCCCAAAGCGCTGGCCATTGGGGAACCGCAAAACGATTGGATGATTTCCGTCCAGATGAGCACGTGGAAAGCGCCACGGCGCGCGGGGTTCGGGGAGGTTTGTCATAACGCTATCAGTATGATGTGGGAGGGTTACTAATAGAAGATTACCGGAGTGGCGGTCCTACTGGCCAACCCGACGATTTCACCAAGAGGTCATGCTGGTATCGGTCGTTTGGCCGTGCCGCTTCGCTGCGATTCTTTGTCCTTTTTCCGTGAGCCGCTGCCATAATCGTTATTATGATGGCTCGTTCTTTCCCCTCGAGCGCCTTTGTGCGCGACGAGTGGCTTCCAAAGTCGATTCTCTGCCTGCGTAATTACAGCCTGAACAAGTTCTTGCGCGATCTCGTCGCCGGAATCACCGTCGGCCTAGTCGCTCTCCCGCTTGCCATGGCGTTCTCCATCGCCTCCGGCCTGACGCCGCAGGCTGGCATCTACTGCGCCATCGTCACCGGTTTTCTGATTTCCCTGCTTGGTGGATCGAAGACCCAAATTGGAGGACCAACCGGGGCCTTCGTAGTTGTGATCTCCGGAATTGTCGCCTTGCACGGCATCGACGGACTCTTCATGTGTACGGTGATGGCCGGGCTCATTCTGATGGTCATGGGCGTGACCGGCATGGGCTCGGCCGTGAAGTTCATTCCTCGTCCTATCGTCATCGGATTCACCAACGGCATCGCCATCCTCATCGCCAGCACACAAATCAAGGATTTCTTCGGCCTGAAGCTGGAGAAAGTTCCCGGCGTCTTCTGGCAGCGCATGGAAGCGTTGGCGCTGAATTTTCACACAATCTCGATGGAAGCCACGCTGCTGGCTGTCAGCACCGTCGCCATCATCGTGATCTGCCGTGGGATCTCAATCCGCATTCCTGGCGCAATTGTCGCCATGGTGCTCGGCACAGTGGTGGTCGAAGTCTTCAAGCTTCCGGTCGAAACCATCGCCAGCCGTTTTGGCGGCATTCCCAGCGGTCTGCCGCATTTTGCAATTCCCTCTTTCCGCCCCGAACTCATTCACGGCCTGCTCGGCCCCGCGCTGACCGTCGCCATGCTGGGGG
>JBAVYO010000254.1:0-6538 GCA_049698855.1 Terriglobales bacterium | reverse complement strand
GAGCCTACAAGCCTCCGCGGGAATCAATGTCCCGGACGCTACTCTCGTTGGCCGGTTTTCAGGTGATAATCACTGGCCGGTTTTGGGTGATCGCTGAGGTTCTTTCCGATATGCGCCACCACACCGGCAACCTTAACCTTGAAACCTCGGTGAAGTTCAACGCGCGGGCAGCTCTTGCGAAAACAGAACAGCAGGGGTTAATCGCAAATTTGAGTAACGTCGAGGTATACGTCCTCGGAGCCGATAATGCGGGCAAGCCAACCGAGTATTGGGGCCAACACCGGGAGTACTGGCTGGAATATTTTGCCAAAGCCGGATGTCAGATGCGGAGCTATTCGGTATTGCGCGAACTCACCTTATCCCACCTACTAGGCCGCGTCGTAAGCTGGCACATGGCACACCAGGTAATTGATTGAGATAGGTTCGAGTGAGTTTCGTCACCTTTCTTTGTGATTTATCAACTCTTAACTTGACATTCAACAACAACTCCCTTTAAAGTCTGGACTCACAGTTCGCTGAGGGGACGGGCCGAAGATTATTACGGAGGTGGGCCGATGGCTCGCTTGGTGGTTGCCGTGTCCCCCGATCATGTTCCTCGTTCGCGCGCTGTCGCTCAGACTCCTCAGGCTGACGCATTTCCAAGACTATCCTTTTTATCCGCAATATCGGCGACGTGGAGATACTCGGCGCAGCGATACAGCTATGGTCCCTGTGAACACCGGAATGAGCATCCAGACCGATTTCTCAGCCAAGTTAGACAACTTGTCAGCTTTGAATCCGCAAAAGGAAAGTCATCAATGAATCGTCGCGCCACTATGTTTTTCGCACTATTCGCTCTATCCTTCATCGGCTTCGCGAGTCGGCTGGAAGCCCAGCAGACCGATGACATTCAACAAGGTATTAAGGCGTACGGAACATATAGCGGCGGCGACCTTGATCAGATCAGCATGACGAACGGAAGCCTGACGCTCAACATTCCACTAGTTTCCTATCCGCAAAGGGGCAACCTTCATTTGGGATGGCACCTCACATACAACAGGAAACAGTATAAGCAGAGAATAATCCCGGCAAAGTGCATACCTGACGTCGAAACCTGTACCACTCTCATCGGTCTGGCGAGCCGAAACAATTCACCCATTCTTATAAGTGATGATGAAAACTATACGACCACCTCTACCTTAGTTGACTTTGTGGGTGAGCAATCTGGGTTTACATATGTTTCTGCGGTAAGTCCCGACGGTGCAACTCACATTCTCGGACAGCTCATAAATTCATCGACTGACTACGAGTCCCTGGACGGAACTGGACTTCATCTTCACTCTGATCCAAATAATCCGAGCACTACAGCAATCTATGATGCAAATGGCACGATGTATTCTCAGACAGGCGATGGTCTGATCGAAGATGCCAACGGGAACCAGCTGACTATCCCGACGAGAGGAACGGTGATAGACACAGTTGGCCGACAAATCCCAGTGCCTTCATATCTGTCACCTAGTTCTGGTACTTGCCCTTCTGGGCCATTAACGGTTGTGAAGGCTGTTCAGTGGATAGTTCCTGGGCCGACTGGCAGCTCCACCTATCAATTCTGCTGGGGAGCTGTCAGCGTCATACAACAATGGAATGTGACCACCGGCGATCAAACATGGGGCCCTTTGTCTTCTCTGCAGACCGTCGTCCTACCCAACGGAACAGCCTGGAACTTCCAATACAGCACTGATGGCTATGGCGACCTCACCCAGATCACGCTTCCAACCGGAGGAACAATCTCCTACACCTGGACAGGTGGTGGCATGTTCGACTGTAATGGCGCCAATCCTGCTCCTCGGGTCGTGGCCACGCGAAGTGTGAGTCCTAGTAATGGCGCGGGACAACCCCCCACATGGATTTACACGTGGCTCGGTAATCCGACTGTTGTCGATCCACTAGGTAATGACACGGTCTACACCTACACGACATTTGGGCAATGTCAGAATTACATTGCTTCTACAAGCTATTACCAGGGCTCAACAACGCTCCTGAAAACGGTGTCGACGAGTTACCACTCCGACCCAAGCCCTTTTGGGCCGTCGTTCGGCGAGTACGTGATGAATGTGGTACCGACGCAGACCAAAACTTCATGGTACGCAAATGGCGCGACGATGACGAGTCAAACGAGCAAGACCTACGATTACAACAACACGGGCTTTCAGTTTACAGTTCCAGGCGGTTATAGTGGCACCTACAATGGCCTCTATGGCAAAGTTACGAACGAATCTGATTATGATTACGGGGGTGGCGGTAACCCCGGATCAGTGCTGAGAGAAACAAATACCTTTTATGAGTGGCAGAGCAGTTCTAACTATTTAAATAACAACATGCTGAATTTGGTTTACTCAACCCAGATTACGGACGCAAACAATAATCAAAAGGCCTATACATGGTACGGCTACGATGAGGGAACTCTAACAACTGCTCCAAACGTTTCACAAAATCTCGATTCATATCCCTGGACGGGGAGTCTTAGGGGCAACCAGACATCTGTCCACCGCTGGCTGGACGGCAGCACGGCCTCAACTAACAATTGTCCAATTTCGGTGTCCAATGGATATCTCACTAGCTATACTGGTTATTACAATACTGGTGAGGTCTATGAGGCAACGGAGGCTTGCGGAAGTGCGCTTGGCGATCCGTTGCACACGACGACGTATTTGTATTCGAGCGCTTTCCAAGGCGCGTACTTGACTCAGGCCACGAACCCTTTTGGTCAAAACACTTCCTACGGATATGACATTAACAGCGGATTAAAAACTTCCACCATCGATGCAAACAATCAGCCCACTTCCTGGAGCTATGATATTGACTGGCGGCTAACGAACGAGACACGGCCGGATCGCGGGCAGACAAATTTTTGTTATACGGACCTGGATCAAGGCGGCAACCTGTGCAAACCTAGTAGCGGGCCATTTCAGGTCGTGATCACCAAAGCGATAACCAGTCCCTCCGCGAACCTCGAAACGGCGACAGCGATTGTGGATGGATTGGGGCGACTAACGCAGACGCAGCTGAACTCCGATCCGGACGGAGTCACGTACACCGACACAACCTACGATGCACTTGGCCGCAAGAGTACCGTCAGCAATCCCTATCGGAGCACGACTGACCCCACGTATGGTCTGACGGCGTATATCTATGATGGTTTATCGCGGGTGTGCGTCGTGGTGCAACCGGATGGCACCGCAGTCCCTCAGACTTCAGGGTGTCCGACAACCGCCCCTTCTGGTGATGTGTTCACGCAGTACGCCGGCAATTGTACAACGGTCACAGATGAAGCGGGCAATTCTCGTCAATCGTGCGTAGATGGGCTTGGCAGAATGACGAGCGTACTGGAAGACCCAGGATCGACGTCGCACCTGAACTACCGAACTCTTTACGCATACGATGCTCTAAACAACCTGACCAATGTGACCCAAAATGGCAGCAACAGCGCTAACGCGCGCACCCGGAGCTTCGGATACGATTCGCTCTCACATCTCGCCAGCGCTAACAACCCCGAGTCGGGCACGATCTCGTATGCCTACGACGCCGACGGCAACGTCATTACGAAGACATCGCCAGCACCCAATCAGACTACCGGCACGGCGACGGTCACCATCAATTACGCCTACGACAGATTGAACCGCCTTACCCAAAAGGCATATTCGGGCGTTACGCTACAGTACGGGTACGACGGAACAGCCTTAAGTGGATGTGGAGCCGCACCTCCTGCTATTAATTCTCCTACCAATTTAATTGCTCGTAGATCTTCGATGTGCTCCGGCCTGAGCGCTTCGAGCTGGAGCTACGATCAGATGGGCCGTCCGCTTCTCGAATCGCGCACAAACCTCGGAGCCATGGAACAGACGTGCACAGGCGCAGGCAGGTATCGCGCTTGCACGAAGTCCGATGTATATAATTTCACTGTCGGCTATTCCTACAATCTCGACGGTTCGCTAGGAACTCTCACTTATCCGAGCGGAGATGTTGTCACTTACACAGTTGGAGGCGCTGGGCGTGCGACTCAAGCGGTTGATTCAAACAAGATCAACTACGTGGGCAACACCGGAACTGCGGGGAATACCGCGACCTATGCACCCCACGGCGCGCTCGCGAGCATGACCAACGGCTTCACTAGCATATTTGCGGGCATCGCGACCTCGAACGGCTACAACAACCGCTTGCAGCCGGGAGTTCTCTTTGCCGCCAGTCCCTCGCAAACTATTTTCAGCCTGAGCTACGGTTTTAACCCTGGGAGCAATAACGGCAACGTTGCTCAGATCGTTAACAACCTCGATGCGACCCGGAGCGTGGCCTTCACGTATGATGCTCTGAATCGCATCTCGCAGGCCACCACGTCGAACTGCTGGGGCGAGGCTTACACTATCGATGCCTGGGGGAACCTGACGAACATAAACCCAGCTCCGGGCGTGACCTGGACCTGCAACAATGAAAATGTGAACTTTGCTCCCGCCAATGGCCAGAACCACCTCACCAGCATTTCGTATGACATCGCGGGCAACGTGATTAATGACGGTAACGGCAATCAGCCGACCTACGATGCGGAAAATACGATGGCGACCGATGCGGGAGTGACCTACGACTACGACGCCGACGGCGAGCGCGTGGAGAAGTCCTCCGGAACCATGTACTGGCCCGGCCCGTCGGGGACGTTGGCCGAAACCGACCTGAGCGGCAACATCAACGAGGAGTATATTTACTTTAACGGCACGCGCATCGCCCGCGTCGACCGTCCGAGTGGAACAGTGCACTATTATTTCTCCAACCATCTCGGCTCGCACACCATGGTCACCAGCGCCACGGGCAGTTGCGAGCAGGACATCGACTACTACCCGTATGGCGGGATCGTCAACGACTACTGTCCAACTGTCGCCCAGCACTACAAGTTCACCGGCAAAGAACGGGATTCAGAATCCGGCCTCGATATGTTCGGGGCTAGGTACTACGGCAGCTCAATGGGACGGTTCATGGTTCCCGATTGGGCAGCGAAGCCGACGAATGTACCTTACGCCAGTTTCGGGAACCCGCAGAGCCTGAATCTTTACAGCTACGTCGAGAATAACCCGACAACGACGCGTGACCCGGACGGGCACGGGGACGCGGGAACTTTCTGCAACACGCAGTGCCGCTATGGAACGCCGGTCTCCGATGCCGAGATCCAAGTTGACAAAGGTATCCTCGAATTGAGTGCAGCTGCGCTGGCTGGCCCTGAAGTACTTGCTGCAGCTGCGGAAGCCACAACCGTTTTACAGACGTTGGCGGTAACCACCGCAGTAGTGGGCACGACCGGCACTGCCGTGAATGGGACGGTGGATATCGTGGGAGGTTTAACGCACACAAATGTGGACGCAGGTACGAATGCTGTCACAGCGGTCACAAATCCAGTCGCTGGTGCAGTTTCCCTGGCCACTGGGTCAATGGAAAAAGGATCGCAGGCAGCGGACCTCACGACCGTCGTTAAAGCAGGAGTGAACCTTGCAACGGGTAAGGGAATGTCGAATCCAGCTGAGGTGGGAAGCAGTCTCGCAGGTGCCAGAAATGCCGTGACGGGGGCCGTCGCCACGGTAAAGTCAGTGATATCGGGGCCGCCTGCGCCCCCTCCTCCGCCAACTCCTAAGCCGCCTTCGTGCGCGTCTTCCGGGTCCTGTAATTAGCAGTCGTTTCTCACCAGAATGGGTGCGCAAGAGGAGCCTTCACAGTGAAGAAGTCAACGATCGTATTCATTGAACTTGGGATGCTTGTGGGCATCATCGTAGCCGGGTATACACTCCCCGGCAGCACACCGCTGCCAGTGTTTCTTATCGGCAGCGGGATATGTTTCGCGGTCGGGAATATTTTTCTGGTTAGAAAGATTAGGCAGATCAAGGCAGGGGATGGCTCCGCGAGGGGTGGCCCCTGGCCGCACCTTTTTCGCGCTTTTGCCATATTGGCGATTTTTTGGCTGCTGAGTTTTTTGTTCTTTAAGCGGTGACCTGTGGGCAGGGATGAGTTTTTCTTTTAGCCGCTGGTTTGGTTCTGGCCGCGCCGGGGTGTGGCGCGGCCTTGCCGTCTTAGGCTGCTGATCCGCTTCCGATTCCGGGGAGGGTGAGGAGCCGCCGATCCGGGCGGTGATCCAGGTCCGATTAGCGGCGCTTTCCGGCTCTGACTCCGCCGCCGATCCGTGACCTGTCAGTGTGGTGATTCCGGCACGGTGAGGGATGGCTTTTTGGTGTTCCCGGAGTGCCGTGGCGGGGTTGAGGGTTTTTTGCCGTGCTTCGCACGGGGTGGAAGGGAGACACTCCACCCCTGAAAGGGTGCTGCACGGTAACTTTCGGTTACCGTGCGCGAACCTGTTGAAACGAGGGCAGCTAAAGAAAAAACCTGCCGATCAGGGTGCTGTAGAGCAACCTGAAGTTAGCGCAGGCGAACTTGTTGATTCTTAAGCGCGGCTGCTAGGGAACCTCTGAGCAACCATGAATTTTGAAGGCGGCAGGAATTTCAGAACTGCGCAGGCCGGGAATTT
>JBAVYO010000253.1:0-9302 GCA_049698855.1 Terriglobales bacterium | reverse complement strand
GTGTACTGCTGCGGCTTAGTGGTGATACTCTAGTCCGCACCTTGATGGGGTGAAATCTATTCGCAGGATGGAAGGAGATCGATTATGGGATTCTTGGACGAAGCAGAAAAAATTGCAGGCGCTGTGGCGGCAGTGGAGGGTGTAAAGAAGCTGGATCCGAACGCAGGGATCCTGGCGGAAGGCGCGGCTGCCGTTGCCGGATTTGAAGGCACGAAGGCAATCGAAGAACACTTCGACCAGAAAAAAGAAGAGCAGCAAGGGTAAGGCCGCGCCGCCAAAGAGCGCTGCCATCGATATCTTCAGAGGTCTGGCAATTGTCCAGACCTCTTTTGATTTTGACGGTAAGCTCTCTGACCAGCTTCCTACACCAGGTCTTCCACCTTCAACTCGCTGTTGCCCTTCCACGACTCGCGAAATTCTTTCTCCACGAACCACGCGTCTGTATCGCGGCCCTGCTCCCGCAATGAACGCTGCAGCCCGAACAGCGACCGCGGGTTCCGCGGATTCTTCGCCAGATCGTCGCGAAACACCTGCTCGGCCGCCTTTGCATCGCCGTTCATCAGCAGCACGCCGCCGAGGGATTCGCGCACAGGGAAAAACCAGTCGGGAGGCTCGTTGTACTTCAGGCCATCCTGTACCGCGACGGCTTCGCGCAGCATCTTCGCCGCGCCGGCACTGTCTTTGCGCGCCAGCGCCACCTGCGCGCCCAGCACATTTTCCGCAATCTTCAAAATATCTTTGGTCTTGTTGTCGATCGGCATGCTGAAGATCGCGTCCGGCGAAGTTGCCTTCTCCGCCTCGGCAACAATTTTGTATTCGGCTTCAGCCTCGCCGATCCTGCCCGTTCCCGCCAGCGCCATTCCGCGCGCAAAGTGCCAGAAGCCAGTCGTTGTCTTCATAGCAGCGTCGGGCTGCTTCATCGCGAGGATTTCGTCCCAGCGATGAAAGCGCACGTCCACCGCCATCGGAATCGTCATGAATCCTTCCACGTCGGGCATGTCCTTAACCGCGGGACGCACGTGCTCGGCGAGCATGTCCGCCGCCTTTCTTGATTCCGCGTAATCCCCATCCATTGCCGAACACACGGCAATGAAATGCAGGTTGTGGCTGTAATACATCAGCGGATAAATGCCCTCGGCGCCGCTGCTCCTGATGTACGCGCGGTCGGCCTCGGCCGCCTTTCGATTTGTCTCCGCAGCCGCCGCGTAATCGCCGGTACGTATGTAGATATGGGCAGGCATGTGTACGATGTGTCCCGCACCCGGCGCCAATGAAGCCAATCGGTTCGCTGCCGGCAGCGCCCGCTCCGGAGAATTCGACGCCTCAACCGCGTGAATATAGTAGTGCAGCGCTCCAAGGTGATTGGGCTCGCGGCGGATCACCGACTCCAGCGTCGCGACAATTTCCTCGGTTCCGGCCTCCGGCGTGCCGTCCTTATGCCACAGGCCCCATGGATGCAAACCCATGCCCGCCTCCGCGAACAGCGTCGCCGCATCCAGGTCATCGGGATAACTATTTACGACTTCGCGCATGGCATCGCGATATTCCTCAGCCGCCTGCCGCCGGTCCGCCTTGGGGTCGGCCGGAAAACGCTTGGCCATGGCCGCGATGTAGGCCTGCTCGACCGGCCACGCGTTGGCGCTGCGGTCAACCGCTTTCTGAATTGCTTCGTGCGCTTCCTTAAAGCGGCCATCGTCTGCGGGATCGTTGTAATTTGGACCCACGGCTTCGGCAATTCCCCAATATGCCATCGCGAATGAAGGCTCCAGTTCCGCCGCCTTGCGGAACGAACGCACCGCCTCGGCGTGATTGAAGGCATAGATCAGGCGCAAGCCCTGGTCGAAAAATTCCTGCGCAGCCTTGTTTTTGGCTGAAGTGGGATGATGCCAGTCGCCGAGGCCGGGCATGATTGTGACTGGCCGGTGCCCCTCACCCGCCGATACGATTCCTCCCGACAATGCAATGCAGAGCACGGCACAGATTGACTTGAGCAACTTCATGCAAGACATTGTGAAGCCTCCCCATTGCGAAGCTTTATTTGACGAAAATCGAAACGCCCCAAGAAACTTGTGCGCAAGCTTAACCGCTCATCCCTGGCAAATCAATTGCCCCTATTCACATCGACGGGCATGGGCTGCTAATCTCGTTTGCGATTCTGGAGACTCCGATGCCTTCAAAAACCGCGAAACCTTTCGTTCTGACCGAAGCCCTTCTCGCCGCTTTCGACACCAACGACCGCATCACTCATTACCTGATCGAGAACTTGCCCGAGGAAGCCTGGCGTGCGGAGCCTCCTGCCAAGAAGGGCCGCGACATTGCCTCGATTGTCGCGCACATGCACAACGTCCGCGTGATGTGGCTGAAGGCCGCCGGTGGGAAGGTTCCCGAGCAACTCGACAAAGCCAAAGTCACGCCGGCGGAGGCGAAAAAAGCATTTGCCGAAAGCCGCGCCGCGATCCATGACTTACTGCAATCCGCACTGGCAGGCGAAGGCCGCGTGAAAGGTTTCCGCCCCGATGTTGCAGGCTTTGTCGGCTATCTCATTGCCCACGATGCTCACCATCGAGGGCAGATCACCATGCTCGCCCGCCAGGCTGGTCATCCCATTTCGCAAAAAACGATGTTCGGCATGTGGGAGTGGGGAGTACGTTAACCGGATCTCAAGTGAGTAGTCGGTCCGGCTGTGAGCTGCAAATCGTTCGTGGTCGCACTACCGGCGCAAACACCGCTAAAAGAAAAAACGGCGGATCCCGGCCATCGTGAGATGGGATACGGATCATCGCCGCACAAAAAACGCCGCCTGGTGAGAGGCGGCGTCGCCATTCTGTCAGGTGCGGTTCAGAATCAGTCTGTCACGGTGAAGGTCTTTGGGCTCGTCGCAGTCCCTCCCGCAGTCGTGATCGAGATTGTTCCTGTGGTTGCGCCGGTGGGCACGGTTGCGGTCACCTTCTTGTCGGAGACCACGGTGAACTCAGTCGCGGCCACACCGTCAAAGCTGACGGCGGTGGTCTGCGTGAGACTGACCCCGGCGATCTGCACCTTCGTCCCCACTGGACCCTTACTCGGCGCGAAGCTCTTAAACTGCGGCGTCACCAAGAACGCCCCGCTGCTCTTCAGCGTTCCGCTCTGGGTGGTCACGGTGAGCGGGCCGGTGGTCGCACTCGACGGAACCTTGGTCGTAATCTCAGTCGCGGAAACGACTTTGTAGACCGCAGTCGTGCCGTTGAAGCTGACTTTGCTCGTGTCCGTCAGGTTGCTTCCAAGGATGGTCACAGCGGCGCCCACCTCGCCCATGTTTGGACGCGGTTGTACAAACGGAGCGAGGCCCATCGACAGACTGAAAGCTGTCCCAAAGCCAGTCCCGCCCATCCAAGCTGTCCCGTAGAAGTTGCCGTCGGTGCCTTGTATGAGCCCACCATTCGCGTAGAAGCCATCGGTGTAGTCAAAGTAGTGCACCACGGTCTCGGTGCCGCCGGGCGTGATTTGGAAGATCGTGCCATAGCCGTAGTTGGCGGCGATCTGAGTAGTACCGTAGAAGTTCCCGTCCGTGCCTTGTACCAAGCCTCCTGAGAATGGGGTAGCGCCGTCAGACCAATCAAAGTTGTGCAGTACGGTCAGCGCGCCCGCGGGCGTAATTTCGAAAATCAAGCCATCACCGTCGGTCCCGCCATCCACAGCTGTGCTGTAGAAGTTTCCATTGGCAGCCTGTACCAGCGGTGCGTTCGGGTCGGCGCCGTCGGTGTACTCGAAGCTGTGCAATGTGGTCAGCGTGCCCGTAGTCGTGATTTCGAAAACCGTGCCGTAGCCGTTGGTCCCGCCCTTGTCAGTTGTTCCGTAAAGATTTCCGTTCGAGGCCTGTATCAGGTTCGCGTTCGGAAAAGCGCCGTCAGTGGATTTGAAGCTATACAGCGTAGTCAGCGTTCCCGCAGGAGTGATCTTGAAGACTGTCCCATAGTTATAGGCCCCGCCTTCAAAGGTTGTTCCGTAGAAATTACCGTCCGTGGCTAGCACCAACCCCGCCCATGGGTAGGCGCCATCGGTGGAGTCGAAGCTGTGCAGGGTGGTCACTGTACCGCTGGTGGTAACTTCGAACACCGTGCCATCGCCGTTGGCCCCACCTCCGAAAGTTGTTCCATAGAGGTTCCCGTTGGCGCCCTGCACCAAGCTTCCGTTCGGAAGGGTGCCGTCGGCGGAATCGAAACTGTGCAATGAAGTGACTGCACCAGAGGCAACTACAAAGAACGTGCCATCGTCGTTGGCTCCGCCTACCCAGGTTGTCCCGTAAAGATTCCCGTCGGTTGCTTGCACGAGCCCCCCGTTCACGTCGGCGCCGTCGCTGTAGTCAAAGGCAAACAGACTGGCGAAAGTCTGCGCAGATGAGGTTGTGGCCATCGCTGCACAAATCGCAAAAACGATGCATGCAGTGCTTAGTAAATTAGATTTCTTCATGCTGTTGCCTTTCCGGTCTTGAGCGCGTTATGAAACGCGAGAGACGTCGCCCTTCATGGTGCACATCGTGGCTGCCTTCGATGACGTGAAATCTCGTAGAGGGACGAGTCTTTTCCGAGAAGGCGTGTGAGTCGACTCGCCTCTAGGATGTGTAGCGCATTCTCAGCGAGGCGGGAGAACTTACGGCCTGATTGTACTCCCAGTCGATTGCAGGGACGAGGGAAAACGGCGGAGAAACACGTGAATGTGCACGGGATTGCACATTATGAGCGCCATGCCTGATCGTTATATCGCGATTGCAACTGGCGGGCATCGAACTGACAACTATCTGCCGCACCGCCTGCTGTTACTCTGCGCTAAACTCAATCCAAGGCAAGCGGAGTGGCGGGCGCCTCGCCCGTCCCAAAATATTGGAGCCAGGGACAGCCCCGTCCATTGCTCCATGAAGAACAGGGTGCATGCGCAAAGCCACAATTTTATTTAATCCGAACTCCGGCCGGGGCCACAAACGCCGCGATCGCGAGCTTGACCTCGCGATCGGCGTCATCCAGTCGGCGGGCATACATATAGACCTCACCGTCTGCCGTTCCAGCCAGGAAGCGACGATCCATGCGCGTTATGCCGTCGCTGGGGGCAGCGACACCGTTTTTGCCTGCGGAGGCGACGGCACCATCCACGATGTAATTCAGAGCCTGGCCGGCACTCATGTCGCGCTTGCCATTCTGCCGTTCGGCACGGCCAACGCTCTGGCGCACGATCTTGGTCTGCCGCTCCGCCCCAGTGAAGCGGCACAGGCAGCGGTCAATGGCACGGTGCGCCGGATTCCGCTCGGCCGCGTCGAGTATCAGGATTTCACCGGCAAATCATGCTCCCGCTTTTTCACTGTGGCGGCAGGGATTGGCGTGGATGCCCACCTCTTTTACAAACTGAATTCGGATATCAAGAACCGCGGCGGCATGGCTGCTTATTACTGGAAGGCCTGGCAGCTCTGGGCCACCTATCGCATGCGGCGTTTCGAAGTCGAATATTCCAACGGCAACGGACATAAGAAGCAAGCGCTGCTCACCGAACTTCTCGCCGTACGCATTCGCTTCTTCGGCAACATTCTCCGCGAGCTTGTTCCCGGAGCGCACCTCGACCACCCCGAGTTGCGCGCCGTCATGTGTCGGACCGATCGCCGAAACGCCTATTTGCAGTATGTCGCCGCTACTTTGCTCGGATGGCGTGAGCGCAAGATCGACGGCATCGACCTGGTCGACTGCTCGGAGATTGTTTGCCAATTGCCTGAAGCTGCGCGCGCCAACGGCAGCCGCGAGGATCATGTGTACGTAGAGGCCGATGGAGAACTTATTGGCCGACTTCCCGCACGCATGACGATGCAGGCGGACGCGTTGTCGCTGGTCGTGCCAGCCAAAAAGAATTGACGGCAAGAGAAAACGGAATTAGAAGGTCCAAAGCCCGGAGCCTAAAGCCCAGATCGAGTGCTGTAACGGCGGCGACAGCTTGCGGCGATCGCTATCGCAACTTTTTCACGCTGCTTCCGGCTTGCTTTTGTTTTCCGTTTTGTTGTGCGGGGTGTGTTCTTTCTCCGCTCTCCCGTTCGCCGTATCCTCCTTCTTGATCTCTTCCCTTGGCCCGTGCTTGGGCGTCTGGTCGTTTCGGTCTTTGCTTTCATCGTTACGCTGTTCTTTGTCCTGTTCTTTGCGAAGCGCTTTCTCAACCTTCCGCGTCAGCGATTCCTCGGCACTTTTCAGGGCTGAGGCGAGCAGGCTATTGATTCGGAGCCGTTCTGCGCGCCACCGGACGTTGCTGGCGTTGCCCGCCGATTGCAGATACGGCGCAAGCTCTTTGTCCGTGGCCACGCCTTTTTCTTTCAGGAACTGCAGAATGGCTCCGGTTTGCGTTTCGATGGCTTCAAGCGCTGAACACAGCTCATTCAGAACCGCGTCGGCTGGCGTGCTGTCCGTGCTATCCATGTTGGAGTTCCTTCCCGATTGATCTTTAAGTCCTTGTCCTTGCAAGTGGGTATTTTGATGCGGAACTCGCGGAGGTTGTTCCTCGCGGTAAGGATTTCTCTACGAGAAAACTGCGATAGTTTGTGTGAAGGCCTGAGGGGGCAAAGACTCAGTGTGAGCTTTGATCTCTTTCCGCGAGAAAATTGTCCCGGCACTGTTTGGCAGCGGAGAGTAGTTCGGCAAATCCTGGAGTGCCTCGAAGGCTGGCGAGCATGGCATCGTTCTGCAGGTCGGTGTAGGCGCAATAATGCCCCGCGATCGCGCTTTTCATCAGACGAACAGCGGTATCCTTCTGGCTACAGAACGCGAAATATGCCGCGTTCACGTATCTTGCCTCGGGGTCGTGAAGATCCGAAATAACGGGTGCGAGCTCCCGCGCGTCTTTTTCCTGTTCCACAGCGGGGGCATGGTTGAGGCAGGCGCCGACCATCTTTTCGACGGGACGATTCTCAACTGGTCGATTCTGTAGTTTCGTGGCTTGTTCCCGCGCTTGAGACAGGTTGCCGGCGCGGATGTAATGCGCGACCAGGGTTCCCTCTGCCCAGGAAGAGCCGGCATCGAGCTGAATGAAATCCATAGCCCGCCCGAAATTAGCTTGTTCTTCGAATGTCAAAGCACATGAGCGAAGGTGATAGTCCCCTGGGTCCAGTGAAAGGGCAGTGTCACATTCGCGAGCGGACTCGTCGAGTGGGCCGCCATAACGCAGCACGTAGCCGAGTGCGAAATGCGCCGATGCATTCTCCGGATGCCGCTCCACCAGGGCCTTGCCCTCCTGGTAGGCCTTGGCGAGTTCGCCACCTTCTACCCGGGTTGTAATTAGCTGAGCTGCGGATCTGACGAGGTTGGGATCCAGCGCAACCGCCCGTTCCAAAGCGGATATCCCGCGCTGATACATGGCTTCGCCGCCGTTCGAATATGTGGCATCGTAATAGTAGCGATATCCCAACGCATCCCAGGCAGGTCCGTAGCTAGGATCCATGCCCACGGCGCGCTCCAGGATTGTAATCGCGTCTTTGTTGGGTAGCGGATCATGCGGCAGCGCGATGCTGCGGAGATAAAGATCGTAGGCCTCTTCGTTCCTGGGATGGGTACCGGCTTGCCCTGAGTCCGTTGTGGCGCCAAGCGCCGGAACCAATCCCTGACGCACGTTCGCCGTGATCTGTCCGCGCATGGCGATCATGTCGGGAGCGGCGACATTCAGCGTGTCCCGCCAAAGTGTGCGATTGTTCTCGACATCGACGGCTTCCAGCGTGATCTGAAGCTGATTGCCTTCTTTCATGTAGTGGCCGGTAACGATGTCGCTGACGCGCATCTCGCGCCCGGCCTGCTGCAGGTCGAGACCGGCCGCAGTATATTTACTCGTAGTGGCAAACGGACGAATCGACAAAGAGCGCACGTAGCTGAGATCGGTCGCAATTTCGTCGGGCAAGGCCAGACGCAGAAAGTCGACGTCTTTATCCTCGCCGATATTCTGGAACGGAAGGACCGCGATTGTGGTCGGGCCGGTTGAGCCAGCGATCGGAGCGGCTTGGTGCCTGTTCTGCCAGTAGAAGAAGCCGAGCGCGACGACCGCAACGCCCGCCAACACCGCCGCGATGCTGCCCCACGGCAAACTCGGCCTGGGCACCGCGACTGCGCCGCTAGCAGTTGCGGCGCTCACTGAAGTGCGCGTGCCAGAACTCGCTGCACTGTGCGCGCCCGAACTTGCCGGCCCAGCCGCCTGGCCAACCGACGACGCATGCGATGCTTCCGATTCCTCCTGCCCGCTCGCGGATTGAGAAATAATCCGCCCAGTATCGGTGTCACGCTTCAAACGCTGCAAATCGCTGCGCATTTCCGATGCATGCTGGTAGCGCAGGTTGCGGTCCTTCTCCAGCGCCTTGTTGATGATGTCTTCGAGCTTTTGCGGAATGTCGCGGTTCAGCCGTACCGGCGCCACCGGTGCGCGATTCATGATGGCTTCGCAGATGACGGCCGAGCTTTCTCCGCGGAAAGGCACATCGCCGGTCGCCATCTCATAGAGGACCGCGCCAAAAGAAAACAGGTCGGTGCGCGTATCCAGATCGCGCGCCCGCACCTGTTCCGGCGACATATAGGCAACCGTGCCGACCATCGTGCCCGGGCTGGTAAGGTGGGCGTCGTCCATCGTCTGCGTCGCATTTAGGTTCTCGCCCGACGAACCTCGGGCCGATCCTACCTTCGCCAGTCCGAAGTCGAGGATCTTGGCGTGCCCGCGCTTGGTCACAAAAATGTTTGCGGGCTTGATGTCGCGGTGAACGATGTCTTCTGCGTGCGCCGCATCGAGCGCGTCGGCAATCTCGATCGCCAATCCAAGTAATGTCTCGTTGTCCAGCGGACGTCCCATGATCATGTGCTTCAGCGTGGAGCCGTCCAGATATTCCATCGCGATGAAGCGCAAGCCCTCATGTTCGCCAATTTCGTAAATGGTGCAAATATTCGGATGGTTGAGCGCCGATGCTGCCCGGGCTTCCCGCCGGAATCGCTCCAGCGCCTGCGCATCGCGCGCCACATCATCTGGTAGGAATTTGAGGGCGACGAAGCGGCCAAGCGACGTATCTTCGGCTTTGTACACCACACCCATCCCTCCACCGCCGAGCTTTTCGACGATGCGGTAATGCGAGATGGTCTGCCCAATCATGTCGGGACATGTTAGGCGGGATGAGCTGGGCGAGTCAACGAATGCCCGCTCAGGTGTAGATGCTCCAAGATAATGTCACCCCTTAACGGCAACGAGACTTTGTCACCCTCTCAGGATGGTGACGATGAGTCAGAAAGAGTTCCAACGCGTGAAAGTGATTGAGAATGCAGCGGGCGGGA
>JBAVYO010000252.1:0-3711 GCA_049698855.1 Terriglobales bacterium | reverse complement strand
GCCTGCAACATCTCGAAGGCGCAGGCGACGACCGCGATCGACACAACAGTGGACAGCATTACCTCAGCCCTTCGCAAGGGTGATCGGGTGGCCTTGATCGGATTTGGCACATTTTCCGTCTCGCAGCGTAAGGCCCGCAACGGCCGGAATCCGCAGACGGGTGCCACCATCAAAATTGCTGCCCGCCGCGTAGCAAAATTCACTCCCGGAAACGAACTCAAGAAAGTGGTCAACAAAGGCAAGTAGGGGCCCAAGTTTGATGTTAGCGAGCGGCAGGGGATCGGCCCTGCCGTTTTGCTTTTTGAGGTCTCAGGCGTCAGGCATCAGATTCCAGGAAAACCTAAGGCCCGTATTTTCCTGAGAGCTGACACCTAAGACCTGCGCGCTTCCCCTTGATGAATCCTTCCTGTCTCCTATAGAATCTAAGATCGACTTGAAGGGATTTTGAACCGACCATGAAACCAGCTATCCATCCCAACTATCACGAAGTACGCGTACACTGCGCCTGCGGCAATGCGTTTGTGACCCGCTCCACCCATAAGGGCGATATCGGCGTAGAAATCTGCTCCGCCTGCCACCCGTTCTTTACCGGCAAGCAGAAGCTCATGGATACCGCCGGCCGCGTCGAGCGCTTCCGCCGCAAATATGCGAAGAGCGATGCAGCCAAAGCCGAAGCCGCCAAGGCGGAAACGGCAAAAGCCGAGCAGAAGTAACCTACTGTTGGCGGAGAGGTGTATCCGCCGCACACGATTGAAGCCCTCGCCCACGGCGGGGGCTTTCGATTTTGCGGGCAGGCTAGAATGGGGATGATGCAGAAGTACTGGTACAAGTCGGAGCCTGGAGCCGAAGCGCCACGGGACAATGCGGAGAGCGATGTCCCAGGCTGTGGCTCGCTGGGCAGCGTTTACGCGGGCGCGGGCCCCTTCGGCTCGCACTCAAGACAGGTCCGCGCCACAGAGACCCTATCTCGGGCGTTCCCGTCATGTTTGCGGATTGGCGGAGTTGAGATTCGTCCGGCAACGGTATTGGCTCCTATGGCCGGCGTCACCGACACGGTCTTCCGCCGCTTCATCAAGAATCTGGGCGGATGCGGGCTGATCATGACCGAGTTCACGTCCGCCGATGGCGTGCTGCGCAACAAAAAAGTGCGCGGAAAGTATCTGCACTTTTATGAGGATGAGCATCCGATCTCGGCGCAGCTGTTTGGCAGCAACCCGGAAGTACTCGCCGACGCGGCGCGCTTGGTGGAAGATCTGGGCTTCGATCTCGTCGATCTGAATCTGGGCTGCCCGGCGAAGAAGGTTGTGCGGTGCAATGGCGGGTCGGGCCTGCTGCGCGATCTGCCGCTCATCCGGACGATATTCGAATCGGTGCGGGCGGCGGTGAAGATTCCCTTCACGGTGAAATTTCGTGCGGGATGGAATGACGAAGAGATCGTCTGCGTGGAACTGGCTCGCATGGCCGAAGATTGCGGGCTGGGCGCGGTGGCGCTGCACGCCCGCACCCGCGAGCAAGGCTATAGCGGCAACGCGCGCTGGGAGTGGATTGCCTCGGTGAAGCAGGCCGTGAAGATTCCGGTGATCGGCAACGGCGACATTCGCTCGCCCGAGGACGCGTGTGCGATGGTTGCGCAGACCGGATGCGATGCGGTAATGATCGGGCGTTCTGCCCCGGCCAATCCGTGGATCTTCCGCCAGATCGAACAGTATGTGAGTAATCAGCCGTCAGCCATCAGCCGTCAGCTATCGGCTGTTGCGTTTAATCAGGATGCGGACCGGGAAGGGCACGACTTTAGTCGTGCCGTAATTGCGGCGGAACCATTGGCGGCTTTAGCCGCTGAGGGCCCTTCGGCGAAACTCTACGACGAGCCAACCGAGGCCGATCGCTACCAGATGATCCGTACTTACTTCCAAATGCTGCTGGAAGAAGAAATACACGGCACCGAAGGCAAGATGAAACAGTTCGCATCCTGGTTCACGCACGGCATTCCCGGCGGCGCGGCGCTGCGCAAGGCAATCTATGATTCGAAGACCGGCTCCCAAATACTCTCCAGCGTCGAACAGTTCTTCGAACCCAGGCTGGCGGTTCGTTAAATGACCGTAAATCTCAACGCGTACGTTGGTTCCTGTTGAAATATCCCCATTTCGCTCAGTGACCCCGGTCAAAACGTGCACTCGCCTGGTTACGACAGCTACGAGCTCCCGATTGCTAAACGCTGAGGCCCCTTGTGAGACTTTTCATACCCCTGTTTCGTAATACGTATAGGCGGGAGGTATTACCGATGAAACCCTTTTTGACCTTGCTTGTGGTTGTTCTCCTGGTGCTAGGCGTTCTAGCCGGATGCGCGTCCGGCCGTAACCCGTCAAAAGGAACGGCCAGCGAGCACGGTGGAGTTGCGGGATTCTGGCTCGGCCTCTGGCAAGGCTTTATTGCGCCCATTGTGTTCGTGGTCTCGCTGTTCCGTAGAGACCTCGGTATCTACGAGGTCCACAACAACGGCGCTTGGTACAACTTCGGCTATCTGTTCGGTCTAGCCTGCTTCTTCCGCGGCACAGGCAACCGAGGGCCGCGGCGGGCGGTGAAGTCTGGCACCCCTCACGGAGACGCAGGTCAATAAGTGAAATCGCTGGTAGCGTCAACTGAAATCCGCAACATGTCTTGTGAGCCGCCACTGTGCGACGCGGGCCGCGACTACCACTCCGTCGAGTACCGCCCACATCGCAAACCCCGCCACAAAGTATTTTATTGGGAAGGTTCCGTCATATCCTGAGAACAGTGGCAGGCACACTGTAGCAACCGCACAAAACAAGGAGATCGCTGCACTCGTGATTGTCTCAATCCAGCTGATGCGCGGGAAAATGAGCCGCCGTCGCGCTGCAACCAGGCCCTCTAACCCTCGTCCCACGATCCACCAAAACAAACACCCCTCAATCGGCCAACTAATCACCCGCCATGTTTGGATGTCCATATCTCGTGGAATCCACTCTTGCTTCTTCGGGTTCAGGATGACGTAGGGTAATTGGACGAGACCGCACGGTAAATTGAGTACAATGGCCAGCCATGTTCTTCCTTCGAGTCGTTCGAATGCTGTGACTTCTTTTCCTAATTCTGGACTCGGAGGAACGACGATGGGATATGCATGATTTGAAAGTTTCACATGCAAGACAAGTAAGCTGCGCACTGGCCAGAGTGCAACCACGCAAATCACAAGTTGAGTGATCGGTAATAACCATCGGAAACGAAGAGTGAAGCGCTGAAGAGCCATCGGCACTGAAGTCTAGCAGACACGCCAGTCTGTCATTTGGCGTAACATTGCGATATCACGCAGTGATCCCATACGGATATCCTCGGCGGTAAAGATTTCCTGGGTCCCAGCGGTCAAAATCGGTGGTCACAAAATGTCACAAATCTCCCGTGACCACCCTCACTGACGTTCAGCCATAACCCACTCGATAATATTCCTGCTCGGCCACACGATGTGGTCCGCTCCAGAGCGCGGGTCCTTCACCCGGAGGCTGTTAACTCTTTGATAAATGAGACGCTTCAAAATAATTCGCCGAATACTTGCCGAATTCCGCTCGAATGTCCACGAAAGTAGCTATGAAAAATTGCCGGAAAACGCGATTTTATCCGCCAACTCCTTATTTTCTAATACTTTGCGGGTAAACAATTGATCCCAAACGGCTTCCGGGAATCTGAGTGGGGGAGGGG
>JBAVYO010000251.1:0-2010 GCA_049698855.1 Terriglobales bacterium | reverse complement strand
CGTGGGTACGGTCTTTCAAATTGACAGCGCGCTCGTGTTCTCTTCGTTGCATAGTTTCGATGGCGCAGACGGCGACTATCCAAACGTCAGCCTGGTTCAGGGCGCAAACGGAAACCTCTACGGGGCAACAGTCGAAGGTGGGGCTTCGGGCGGCACCGGCACGTTCTATGAAATGACCACAAGTGGCGGGTTCACCACACAGCAAACCTTCAAACCCGCGCAGGTGGCGGGCGCCAATGGTGCGCTGATTCAAGGCAATAATGGGAACTTTTATGGAACCGACACCGGCGGCGGCAACGGGGCCGGTACGATCTATGAAGTGACCCCTGAGGGCGAGGTCAGCGTGCTCTACACCTTCTGCTCTAAGACGGACTGCACGGATGGATCCACCCCCTACGGGGCACTGATTATAGGCTCTGACGGAAACTTCTACGGAGTAACTTATGCGGGCGGGGCCAACATCACGGAGTGTAACGCCGGTTGCGGCACGCTCTTTAAAATTACTCCCGCGGGCAAGCTCACCACGCTTTACAGCTTCTGCTCGCAAGCGAAGTGCGCGGACGGCAGCCAGCCGGAAGGCGGACTGCTCCAAGACACCAACGGCATCTTCTACGGGACGACCTACTCCGGTGGAACCAACGGCCTGGGTACGATCTACAGTATCTCCACGGCAACGACACAGACCCCGTTCGTGAAGACACTGCCGACTTCGGCCAAGACGGGAACGACGATCATTATCATGGGAAACAATCTGACCGGCGCGACCCAAGTCCTCTTTAATGGCATAGCGGCAGCGTTCACGGTTATCTCCAGCACAGAGATCGAGGCTATCGTACCGGCCGGCGCGACCACCGGCCCCGTAACCGTGGTTACACCCAGCGGCACGCTGAAAACTATCGTGATCTTCTACGTGGATGTGACGCCGCAGATCAAGAACTTCACGCCGAAGAGCGGCCCGGTTGGCACCAAAGTGACCATTACCGGCGTCGGCCTCACGCAAACCACCGCCGTCACTTTTGGTGGCGTCGCGGCCGGGGACTTCACGGTGGTCTCCGACAAGAAGGTGACTGCGACGGTACCGGCGGATGCAACGACCGGAAAGATCGCGATCACCACTCCTGGGGGAACAGCCACGAGCACGGCCAGTTTCACCGTGACAGAATGATTGTGAGCCGTTCGGAATATAGACAGCGAAGCCGCCTTTCACGAGGCGGCTTCTTTGTGTGCGCGGCTGACACGTTCCGCTGCAAGTTGGAAAGTCGAGTTCCTACGCACACAGCTTACGGCCACCGGCCTACTGATGCTCGTAAGTGCCGACGCCGCAAACGTCGTTACCTGCCTTAGCGAAGAACGTTGTTTTCGATTCCAGATTGTGGGTTGCGGGATTGATCCAGCGATAGTGGACCACGCCTTCGCCTTTTTCGGAAATAGTGTCCCATGCGGCTTTGCCAAGTCCCTTGCCGTTTGCGTCTATTGCCGTGTCGGCTGGAGTACCGACTATCTGAGGAAACCCGCCGTTTGCGACCATGATTCGGTCAGCGTCGATACAAAGGACGTAGAGATTACGATCGGCGAAAGGTTCCTTTCTGGAAGTGAAATCCGAAAGAGCTTTTTTGCGCCCCACAGAGTCGTAGTGCGCAATGGCCTTCTGCAAAAGATCCCTCGCTTCGCTGGGCATCGCCCGATCGGATGCAACTAGCGGTATTTCCCAGGACGGGAAAAGGGCCAAAAAGAGCACAAACGAGCAAAACGCTGTCTTTCCCATGGTACGAGCTTAGACAGTCGTCAATATGAGGACAATGATCGGATAGACCTGGCCCTTTGGCTTTCCTTCAACTTCCCCCCACAACGAAAAGCGCGTTGTGTGCGCCAGTCGGCCGGCTTTTAATGTGGACTAATAACAAGCGCACTCCCTTCGGGCGTGCTATAGTCACCCCGGGGCGGTTACTACTTTCTCCTCTTTCAGGTCTTCTGACCTAAGCCAGTCATCTGAAGTTCTCCCACCTTAGG
>JBAVYO010000250.1:0-11121 GCA_049698855.1 Terriglobales bacterium | reverse complement strand
TCTTCCAGATCACAGCCGCCATCAGTCTCAATCTCGGCATCATGAACCTGCTCCCCATCCCCATACTTGATGGCGGAGTCATTCTGCTCCTGTTCATCGAAAGCCTGATGCAGAAAGATATCAGTCTGGCTATCAAAGAACGCATCTATCAGGCGGCCTTCGTCTTTTTAGTCCTGTTTGCCGTAATGGTGATCTACAACGACATAGTCAAGACGTTACCCGGCCTCGCGCGCTTCCCATAGGAGAAGTGTCGGCTGGGATTTTGCGTGGCGCAGCGGTTCGCCGCTGCGATAACTGGGAAAAAATTCCAAGCAGGCTTTAGCCGCCGAGGTAGCCACCCCAACCTGTCATCTTGAGCGCCGGAGTCGAAATATCCCTACCCCACACACGTCGTCGTCAGCCACGACACAGCCCCGCATCCGTGCGGGGCTGTGTCGTGGCAGGGGACTGATTCTAGTCTCCCGTGCCGGTTAAACTCGCCCCTTGTGGGCTGTTGTTGGCGCTGTCCTTCACGCTCAGTTCCCCGGTCCTGGCTCCAGTCGCCTTCGGCGTGAATGTCACGCTGATCGTGCACTTCCCTTTGGCCGCCAGAGTTGTCCCACACGTCGTCGTCTTGGCGTTGAAGTCCCCGGTTGTCGAGATCGCGATACCAGTCAGTGCCACGCTCAGCTCATTAGTCAAAGTAAACGTCTTCGGAGCGCTGGTCGTGCCAACTTTCTGCTTTGCGTATGTGGCTCTCGCCGGAGTCAACTCCGCCTGCGCAATGCCGGTTCCGCTCAATGCCGCCGTCTGCGGACTGTTGTAAGCACTGTCGTTGACGCTAAGCAGTCCTGTCTCCGACCCCAGCGACGTGGGCGTGAAAGTGACACTCACCTTGCACGTCTTGCCCGGGGCCAGCGTGGCTCCGCACGTATTCGCGGAGACCGCAAAAGCGCCGCTCGCAGTAATGCTGCTGATGTCCACCGTGGCTGAACCTGCGTTCTTTACCGTCACCACCTTGGCGGCGCTGTGTATATCGATAGCCTGACTGCCGAAGCTCAGCGCAGCGGGCGTGAGCGTAATAGTGGAAGGGTTTGGCGTAAACACAAAGCCGTGAAACACGTCGTTTGTGTCTGCATATGTCCCCGTAACAATCCCCGAATCGTTGATGCTCATCGAGATCGTCCCCTCCATCGCTCCCGTGCCTGCATCGGGATCGTCGAGCGGCGACGTGAACGTTCCATTGGAGGCTCGTATGTAACCGTGCCCCGCCTTATTAGTGTCTGTGTAGAATCCCGCGACGCTCGCCGTCGTGTTGATGCTGCCGGCAATGGTCCCATCAATCTTGATTCCCTTGCCCGAGCCTGGCGGAGTCGTGCTCGCGCCCGGTGCGCTGAAAGTAGTGATCGTGCCACTAGCGGTCCGCACAAACCCATGCATCAATCCAGTGGAATCCGCGTAGACCCCTGCGATATCTCCCGCCGCGTCAATGCTGGTCGGAACCGTCGCGACTGAACCAGGAGCATCAATCGGGTTCGTAAATGTACCGTTGCCGTCGATGAAGCCGTGATACACACTGTTTGAATCCGTGTACATTCCCGTGATCACCCCCGACGCGTTGATGCTCGTCGGCTGGGTCCCTTGCTTGTCTCCCGTCCCGGCTCCCGGAACGTCAATTGTAGTTATGCCGCCATTCGTGGCGCGCACAAACCCGTGCCACACCGAAGTCGTAACATCGCTTCCCGTGACATAAGGTCCGGTGATAACTCCCGCATTAATGCTGATGGGAGAAGTTCCACGATGCCCGCTCGTGCCCGCGCCCGGAGCGTTGAACTCGGTAATCGTGCCACTGGAATTGCGGATGAAGCCGTGATACACGTTGCTGGTATCGGCATACATCCCCGCGATGTTCCCATCCACATCGATGCTGATCGGGAATGTCCCCTGATTCTTGCCCGTTCCCGCGTTCGGAGCGTCGAACGTCGAGATCGTGCCATTGGCGGCGCGCACAAAACCGTGCGACACATTGCCGCTCGTGATATAAATCCCCGCCACTTCCCCGGACGCATTGATACTGACGCCGAAGGTTCCTTCCAGAGCGGTCGTGCCCGCGCCCGTGACATCGAAGTTAGTGAAGGTGCCTGCGCTCGATTGCGTCGCAGCAGGTTTCGCCGCGCTCCGCTGGCTGCAATCGTGGCAGGCCTGCGTGCTGGTGATCCGCTCCCATACTCGTGAGAACGTGCCGGTCTTCAGGCGCGCCGCCCCCATGCTCAGTGCCGCAAAGCAGACCACCACCAAAACGGCGAGTCCGGCTCTCCGCCCTCCGGCGAGCTTGTAGAGCGGCGCAAAACGTAGTCTCAAACTCGAGCAATCGACTGACAAGCCACGCTTAGTCATTGTTTCCTCCGCCAGAATTGCTGACCAGACTTGCTGAAATGAAGAACCGCTTCAGATAAGGCAAACTTGCAAACTTAAAATAACGCCCGCAGAGCCCAGGCCGAAGACAGGAACAACGCACCTTACCCCTAGAGTCTCCGGGGAGGGGCGCGCAAAGTCAAGCTAGAAGCCCAGTTTCGCCCATGCAGTGAGCCGGGTCACCACGGCCAGTGAGATCCGGTTCAAAGCGCCCCAAAGCCGGCAGGGGGAAGAATCGGGGGGAGACTGGGAACTGGCTTGCGAACAGCGAAAGGCGAACAGCCAATGGAGAACGGCCCAGAACTGATAAAATAGAAGCTCCCATGGCCGAAATTCATCGCAAGAAAACCCTCACCGCTTCGATCGGAAACGATCCCACGACCAGAGTTCGCGTCGGCAGCAATGCACCTGTAATGGTGCAGTCCATGACCAACACCGACACTGCCGATATTCCCGGAACCATCCAGCAGGTTGCCGCGCTCGCGCGCGCTGGCAGCGAAGTCGTGCGTGTCACCGTCAATAATGACGACGCAGCCAAGGCGATTCCGCACATCGTCGAAGGCCTTGCCCGGCAAGGCATTAGCGTGCCCATCGTCGGCGACTTTCACTACAACGGACATCAGCTGCTCATCAAGTATCCCGAATGCGCCGAAGGACTCGCCAAATACCGCATCAATCCTGGCAATGTCAGTCTCGGCCGCAAGAACGACGACAACTTCCGCACCATGATTGAAGTCGCGGTTAAGTACCAGCGGCCGGTGCGCATTGGAGTGAATTGGGGCTCGCTCGATCAGTCGCTGCTGACGAAGATGATGGATGAAAACTCCAAGCTCTCGGAGCCGAAAGACGCCCGCGAAGTCACCATGGAAGCGATGGTGGTGAGCGCGCTCAATTCGGCCAAACTGGCCGAGCAGTACGGGTTACGGGCCGACCAGATTATCCTCAGCGCCAAGGTCAGCGGTGTGCAGGATCTGATTGACGTCTATCGACGGCTCTCCGAACGCTGCCAATATCCGCTGCATTTGGGCCTGACCGAAGCCGGAATGGGCGCAAAAGGCGTGGTTGCATCGAGCGCCGCGATGGCTGTGCTGCTGCAAGAAGGCATCGGAGATACGATTCGCGTCTCGCTTACGCCCGCGCCTGGAGGAGACCGCACGGAAGAAGTTCGCGTCGCGCAGCAGATTCTGCAATCGCTCGGCATTCGCAGTTTCACTCCGCAAGTCACAGCCTGCCCCGGCTGCGGACGCACCACCAGCACCTTCTTCCAGGAAATGGCGCAGCAGATTCAAACCTACCTGCGCGAGCAAATGCCGCTCTGGAAGGGGCGTTTCACGGGTGTGGAAGAGATGAAAGTTGCGGTGATGGGCTGCATCGTCAACGGCCCGGGAGAATCCAAGCACGCCAATCTAGGCATCTCGCTGCCCGGAACATTCGAGGAGCCGAAAGCTCCGGTGTACGTCGACGGCCGCTTGTTCACAACGCTGAAGGGCGACCATATCGTAGCCGAGTTCACTAAGATTCTAGACGACTATGTGGAGTCGCACTACGCCGCAAGAGAAAGAGAAGAGGTCGGCACGCGGGGATAGGGTACGAATCCCGGGTTAGCGCCCTAGAAACCGGGCGCGAAACCTGGGGCGCCAGCGAGAGGGCAGTCGTTGCGGGTAATTTGCCCTCGAAATGTCTACTTTAGTAGGGGGTACTAATGGGGTACTTTTATAGGGTACGAAAGTAGACAAAAAGGCCCAAGAATTGTGTAGGTGTTTGGGCAGTTCTATGACATTCTATTGTATGGAGTTGGGGACGCGGTTCATTCTCATGGACCCTCCCTAGCTTTCCCACTCAAGCCAAAAGCAGGCTTGAGCAGGCCACCCTGTTGTTATCTTTTGCTTTCGCCGCATTTTCTCCAATGTTCGCCTGTGACATTCTGCGCCCCCCATCGTCTCACTTAGTGGTCTTTGATCGAGGGGAAATAGTCTGGTGGACGTCCTGTTTGTCCACGTGATTTGTGGAAGAACAAGCGCCGTCCGGTCGATAGTTTTACCGGAGTCGAGAGCCCAAATCGTCTCGGGCACCCGGCATACTTCCGAAACTTTCTCATTCTGCAATGCTGACCGAAACAGCTCTGCAAGCCGGGTACAAGCGGGCATCACGCGTTAGTAAAGGGGACCCTAAATGAACATTGGACAAGATACGACCGTTATTCCAGCACCCAAGGGGAAGAATTCATTTCCTGAACCAGCCATCCTTCGCCGGGCATATCTTCGCTGGGCTTACCTCGGGGCTCGCCCCCCCATTCGAGTATGCCTTCTTCTCGATCGACCGGCCGAAGCTGTAGCGGCTCAGTGGGATGATACTTCGGGGAAAGTTTCCCTCCTTCGCACGCGCGTATGTAGGAGGTCACGACAAATGTGCCTCGCCGCAATGGTGGCAAGTCTGCTCCTTTTATGTTTTTCGACGGTGCGGAAGGTTACTGCGCAGACCTCCACGAAAATCAGCCATCTCGACAAATCGGTCATGGACACGAGTGCGGACCCCTGCAGCGATTTCTACAAGTACGCCTGCGGGAACTACAAAAAGATACATCCATTGCGCGATGGTGAAGACTACGTATTTCTATCGGACTTAGAGCGCACCGACGCCCTGGACCAGATCGCCCATCTGCTGGAGCAGCCCGAGGCCGCGTTGAAGGCCGACGGGCCCGATGCGGAACACATGCGCACGTTCTTCCAGGCATGTATGGATCAGAAAGAGATCGACCGGGCAGGACTCGAACCGATATCGCAAGTCACCAATGCGATCGCTGGTTATCAACATCCTTCCGAAATGGCCTCCCTGCTGGTGGCCTTGACCGCGATCAAGGCCAATCCCTTCTTTACGATCCAGTCGATCCCCAGTCAGAGCCGGCCCAGACGACTGATGCTCTCGCTGGGAGAACCCCGGCTGGGCCTTCCCTCCAGCGGCTTGTATACACGTGATGGCGAGTCTGACCGGCAAACCAGAAAGACTTATAAGGCCCATATCATTAGTGTGCTGGAACTGGAGGGACAAACCGGCGCTGACGCTGCCCTCAATGCCGATCGTGTGTTACAGGTCGAAACCGCCATCGCCAAATCGAGAAGATCGGCGGTCGAGGATCGAGATCCATCCGCTCACACACATACGTCAACGGTCACGGACCTGCAACAGACGGTGCCGCTCTTCGGATGGAAAACATTCTTCACTGCGCTCAGCGTACACGATCCCGGCGTGATTGCTGTAGAAAATCCAGCGACTCTGGAAACATTCCAGGGGCTGCTCGCAACAGCCGACGCGGAGACGCTCCGTGCCTACATACTTTTCCGGACAATTGAGTCAATTCCTCGAGTGTTCCAAGCGACAAAGCTGGCTGCGGAAGATAGAGCCTTCAGCGCTGCCGTCGGGGGCGCACCGTCGAACGCGTCAAGGACGCACGGATGCCTACTTCAGGTGCTGCGGGCGCGTCCCGAGGACGCAGAGCGACTCTACGTAAAGCACTTTGTGGCTCCCGAGCTTAAGGGCCAAGCTCTGGAAATGCTTGAGGGCATTGAACAGCAGTTTGCCTTAGAGGTGAAAGACGCGGATTGGCTGAGTGCTTCGACGAGACAAAACGCCGCCAGCAAATTGAAACAGGTATCGAATATCGTCGCCTACGACGCAATGAAACAGACTTACGAATCAGTCCCGGTTCTCCCGGACAAGGCCTTGGAGAACTATCTGCAAGCGACGCGATTCAAGACGCATATCGACCTAGAGCGCGCAGGCAAACCGGTCGATCGAAACGAGTCGCAGTTCATGGCTGTGTATACAGGAGCTGCATACAATCCGGAACGAAACTCGATTGACATTCCCGCAGCGCAATTGACGCCTCCAGACTTCGACCTCAACGCCTACGACGCGGAGAACTACGCGAGGGACGGGTTCGTCATGGGCCATGAGCTTATTCATGGATACGACGACAAGGGCCGCTTGTACGACAGCGAGGGTTACCTGAAGAACTGGTGGACCGATGACGATGCTCGCGCGTTCTCAGACAAAGCAACTTGCTTTGTCAAGGAATACGAGCAATTCGGAATCGACGATCAGCACCATATCAACGGGAGCTTAACTCTTGGAGAGAACATAGCGGACAATGGCGGATTGCATCTGAGTATGCTCGCCTATCTGGCGAGGGCGAAGAGCGAAGGGATCGATGTAAATCGGCCGGAGGACGGCATAACACCGCTTCAGCGCTTCTTCCTGACCTATGCACAAGATAGCTGTTCGGCTGTTCGACCGGAATCAGAACGCTTACAGCTGGAAAATAACCCGCACTCGTTGGATCGCTTCCGCGCGAACGGAGTCTTGCAAAACCTGCGTGAATTTGGACGCGCGTTCTCGTGCAAACCGGGACAACCGATGATGCCTGAACACCCTTGCGAGATATGATGAGAGGCAGAGCCTGGAGTGCCATCAGTCTGCCGCCCGCCCTTCGCAAAGTGCGTGTATGACTGGTGCGCCCGGCGATAACGAAGAGAATGCCTTGACGCTTCGCGAAGGATCTTGAGCGAGCAGAGATCCTTCGACTGCGTTCGGCCTTCGCCTCACTTCGCTCAGCAGGTCTGCGCCACACAATCCATTTTTACCTGCTGGAAAGGACGAATTGGTTGCCGTCCACATCTTTGAAAATTGAAGTGCTGCCCCAGGGCTCTTTCTTGGGTTCGACCGCGAACTCCACTCCCTTGGACTTTAGGATTTTGGCGGTAGCGAAGACGTCATCGGTCCAGAACGCAATCGGCTGAAATCCGCCAATGCGGTCTTCGTGGTCCTTGGGGGTAAAAAGAACCAACTCGGATTCGGCGCCCGGAATGCCCAGTTCAATCCAGCGCTGGTCGCCAAAAGGCTGATCGGTCATCACGCGGAAGCCGAGTTTTTCGGTAAAAAACTTCAAGGACCGCTCCTGATCGCGGACCGGGACGGAGGCGAACTTAATTCCACGAATCATGTTTTTCTCCTCGACAGAACTCGGGATAGCAAAACTCGTTCGAGGATAGACAAGGGCTGGGCAAGACGCAATCTGCTATCGCTTGCTATATTATTGGATGGTACAGCCATGATTACACTCGACGATTACGTGGTGGATGTGCTGATGCGCGACCTGGTCGGGCACGACCGGCGGCTGGTGAGCTTCCTTGTGTATTTGTGGTTTGCCGCGGAGCAGCGGCGAGGCGAAGTGGTAGAAGCGAGCTATCAACAGATAGCGGAGTCGATCGGAGTGTCGAAGAGTTCGGCGCAGGCGGCGGTGGGATGGCTGATCAAAAGAAAATTGCTGGCGTCGACAAAAAAGACGGTGACGGCCACACCGCGGTATCGAGTGCTGGCTCCTTGGCGCGAGCATGGGAGCCACGGGCGGCGGCAGAGTGAAAAGTAGTCGACCAGCATCGGGCTGACGCGAAACATTGTTTTCGGTGCTGGCTTTCGCGGGCGGGAGTGTCCGCGCCACACCCGCGTGGCGTTACTTTCAAGGGGCTGCTGCGCACCTTTGTACTATTGGCTTCGGAAAACATTTCGGCTTATTCTTGTAGTGATCCCACAACAGGTTCAGGTTGCGATTGTCGATGATTACGCTTCGTCTCTATACATTTGTATTGTGCGCGGCTGGTGTGGCTTTGGCCGGCTATGCGTTGCTGCGCCGCAAGCCGAAAACGGCGGAAGAAGTGGAGCGTGAGCGCCGCATCTGGCTGAACACGATTGGCCGAATCACCGATGGGACCGTCATCGATGTGCAGGAACTTCCCGACGATGGGCAGCGCTCGGCGACCATGCTGATTTATCAGTATGACGTGGCGGGCGTTTCTTATGAGGCGTCGCAGGACGTGACCTATCTGCGGCAATGGATCAATTTGCACTCGTGCCGGCTGGGATTGCCGACTTCGGTGAAATACGATTCGCGGAATCCGGGGAATTCGATGGTGATCTCGGAGGGGTGGACTGGGTTGCGGCAGTAGCGGCTGCACGGGTGCTGCTGGCGGAGAGCGTGTGACCATGAATCGCCGGAGCAATGCGAGAACACAAGGTCCCTCCACTCCGCTTGGCTTCGCCCGCGCTCCGGTCGGGATGACAGGGTTTTAGGGAGTTTTTCCATCGAACGTGCTTTCTTTTAGAACACAGCGGGCGGGGGCGCCCGCTCCACAACACGCACTAAATCAGAAGATCGCGGGCCAGATGGATGCTGCGATAAGGTATGCTGCTTGGGCGGTTGCGAGGCCGATCCAGATGCGGCGGCGGATTTTTGAGCGGCGAATATCGCGCAGAAGATCGGCGGCGCTGGGGTCACGCGACAGAGCCGCTTCCACTTCTATTGGCACGGGCGCGGGTATAGGACTGACGGGCCGCGGGGCTTCGGCTGGCTTCGGCTTATCGGGATAGAAAATCTTCGGGCCGTCGATTGTCTCGGACCACATCGGCAACAGTATCCAGGATTTCGGAATAATGTCCGGAATTGGCTTGGCGGTGACTTGGAGAGAGGGCAACGATTCCGGCGCGACTTGATCGGCAAGATTGCGCAACAGCGATGCCCACCACATGTGACTGAGCTGGTCGGTAATCAGTTCGCCGACATCCACGGGGCTCGATTCGAGTTCGAGTGGTGGCAGAACTTCAGGCGAAAGAACATCTCCGATATTGGTGAAGACGGTGCGAAACCACGGGAGGCGGAGGCGGTCGCCGAGCGGGAGCCCGACGTTGACCGGGCGCGAAGTGAGCTGAAGAGGCGGCAATTTCTCGGGCGCGACGGCATCGCGCAGATTGCCAATGAGCGAGCGCCAGAGCGAGCGGCTCAGCTCCGGGGGCGGAAGAAGATCGAGGGGAATGCCGGACAGCGCATCGGCGGCTGGCGAATCGGGATACCACTCTTCGGCGGCGCTGGATCGATAAGTCATGGAATAAAGAGGTGGATTTCAAAGGCGTAGGGGAAGGAGAGTCCCCGTCCCACAGAAACCACACTATTCTAATCTTAGCCTAATCACGGGCGGCGGGCGAGGACGCCCGCCGGACAGCCGGGGGACGCCGGCGCTACTCTCAAACCGGCCGGCCTTCCGCGAGATTCGAGGGGGGTGGGAGACACGGTGGTACATGTACGGAAGTTTGTTGGAGGATTTGGGTAGGCTGAAGGACAATCGCTGGGAGGCGGTTGGGCATGTCTTCGCCTTAAGCGGTTTCGCAATCTGCCCGATTGCAAGTCCCCCGGGAACCAGCATTTTTTGCTATTTGGGATTGATCGATTCGATCATTGTCGATCGGTGCGCGGCTGTGACCAGAAAACGCCGGATCGAAAAGGGATGGATTGAGCAAAAACGCAGCAGACACGGAAGTATATGCCCGCGTACGGCGCTTCCCACGCTACCGCTACGATGCGCGCATACAACTATCGGTGTTTCGCGACGGTGTTACGGTTCCTCTGTGGGGAAGAACCAGCGAGTTCGGAGGGGACGGTCTTGGAGCGACGCTGACAGGCGAACTCCACGTGGGAGAGGTGGTATCCATGGAGTTCTCCATTCCCTTTTCGCCGATGGCGATCAAGGCACGGGCAATCGTGCGGTATAGCAGTGGAATGCGCTGCGGCTTCCAATTTCTGGTATTGACCAGCGAGCAGCGGGAAACGATCCAGCGCCTGTGTGATTTGCTGGCAGCGACTCCTGAAACAGCCTCTCGCTTTGTTTAAAGCGGCGCTGAAGCGCTGCGCCACTCAAAATCGGACACAAAGGCTAACCCGGGTAGCGTCCCAGGGGTGTATCCGTCACGATTACCGCAGTAATTACCCTCGGCAAAACTTCCTCGCATACCATCGAAGGTAGCCTCAGAGCGCGCCGGGGAAGGAAGTCATGCAGGAGAAAGACTCCGCGGCGGCAGATTTCGAGAAACTGCCGCAGATCAAAGTGCGGACGAAAGCGGGAACGAGCGAAACACCTGGCAGAAGCGGCGAGGCAGCCCCATCGTCTTGCCCGGCCGAGGAAGAACGCGGCGCTGTCACCGTCGAACGAGCCTACTTTCATCAACTCATCGAAAACGTACCGGAAGCAATCAGCATCATCGATGAAAACAATTGCGTGATCCGCGTCAACAGCGAGTTCGCGCGGCTCTTTGGCCTTTCCAGCATAGACCTGGCGGGGCAGTCGATCGACCCGCTGATCGTCCCACCCGACCGTCATGCGGAACTTGCGTGGATTTCGGAAAACCTTAAAAGTGGGAAGAAGCTCGCGCTGGAAACGAGGAGGCGGCGGCAGAACGGTTCGCTGGTGGATGTGCTGCTTTCGACTTCGCCGGTCATGCTGAACGGCAAGACGATTGGGGCATGCACGTCGTATCGCGACATCACCGACCAGAAGAGGGCGGAAGAGTTGAGCGCAGCGCTCTACGCGATCGCCGCGCGCAGCCAGTCGGCGGAGGATCTGGAACAGTTCTACACCGCGATTCACAACATCGTCGGCCAGTTGATGTGCGCGCGCAATTTCTACATTGCACTCTACGATCCACAGTCGCAACTGCTCAGCTTCCCGTACTTCGTCGATGAAATGGACGATCCGCCAACGCCCAAGCGGCTGGGCCGCGGCCTTACCGAGTATGTGTTACGAACCGGAGAACCGCTGCTGGCGACACCGGACGTGTTTGATGAACTGGTACGCAGTGGTGAGGTCGATTTGATCGGAGCACGTTCGCTTGACTGGCTTGGTG
>JBAVYO010000249.1:0-11422 GCA_049698855.1 Terriglobales bacterium | reverse complement strand
GATTCAATTCGTGTTTCGGTCGGCGAATGAACAGCCGCGAACCGCGATTGATAGTCTCGAAGCCGCGCAAGGTCGCCAGCTACGTCTGCTCCCAGCAAAACCGACAATCCCCAACGCGCTTGCGTCTCGCGCGCCGCATCGCGCAAATCGGGCAACTGAGCGAGCGATCCCTCGAATTCGGCAAGCCGCCCAGCTGGCACGATGAAGCGTCCGAGCATCCAACTGAATTCGGATCGCAGGTATGCGTCATAGTTCGCGACGGCGGATGGCATCTCCAAAGCCGCGGGCGGAAAAAGCCCCGCGTAGTCGATCAGGTTCCGCAGCAATGCGGCGGTGGACTCTGCCGTGTATGCGGAAATGCCGACACTCTCGTCTGACTTAACGTTCATCGGCTAGCCTTCGCGGCCATCGAATTTTTTCCGCAAGCCCTGCCAGCACTCGAAGTATTGATCATCGAGCTGTGAGGTCTCGAGCGCGAACCGCGTGGGCTGGCACACAAAGCGCGTCTCGAACATAAACGCGAGCGTGTCCTTGATGTAAACCGGCTTCAGATCGGCATTGCTGGCTTTCTCGAATGTCTCAGTATCGGGCCCGTGGCCGGCCATGCAATTGTGCAAGCTCGCGCCGCCGGGAACGAATCCTTCCGCCTTCGCGTCATACTCGCCGTGGATCAGGCCCATGAATTCGTTCATGAAGTTGCGATGGAACCACGGAGGACGGAACGTGTGCTCGGCGACCAACCAGCGCGGCGGAAAAATCACGAAATCGAGATTGGCCGTGCCGGGAATTTCCGAAGGCGAAGTCAGCACCGTGTAGATGGAAGGATCGGGATGATCGAAGCTCACCGTATTGATGCAATTGAAATTCGCGAGATCGTATTTGTAAGGAACGTAATTTCCGTGCCAGGCAACTACATTCAGCGGCGAGTGATCGATCTCCGCTTCCCAGAGCCGCCCCTGAAATTTGGACACAATACGATAATCGCCTTCACGATCTTCAAACGCCGCAACTGGAGCGAGAAAGTCGCGCGGATTCGCCAATCCATTCGCTCCAATCGGGCCGAGATCGGGCAGTCGCAGCAGCGCGCCATAGTTTTCGCAGATATATCCTCGAGCCGTCTTATCGAGTAACTCGACGCGGAAGCGAATCCCGCGCTGGATTACCGCAATTTCGCCCGGCGCCGCTTCCAGTACACCCATCTCCGTGCGCAGCAGCAAACGTCCGGATTGCGGCACGATCAACATCTCGCCATCTGCGTTGTAGAAAAAACGCTCCGTCATGGACGCGTTCGCCACGTAGATGTGAATTCCAACGCCCGTGTGTGTGTGCGTATTGCCGTTCCCGGCCATCGTAATCAGGCCGTCGATAAAGTCGGTTCTCTCGGTCGGGATTGGAATCGGCATCCAGCGCAATTGATTTGGAGGCGTCCGCACCTCGTCGAACGGCGCGCTGCGCAGCTTCCTTTGCGCGATCGGCGCGAATGGCTTGTGCGCCACCGATGGGCGCAGGCGGTAAAACCACGTCCGCCGATTGGCCACGCGCGGTGCAGTGAAAGGAGTGCCGGTCAGCTGCTCCGCGTACAAGCCGTGCGCAACTTTTTGTGGAGAATTTTGCCCCTGCGGCAGCGCGCCCGCCACGGCTTCGCTCGTGAATTCATTTCCGAATCCAGACTGGTAACACACACCGGTTGCCTTGTTCGCATTCGTCACCGCTTTTGGCGTCTCTGTGGTTGCCATCGCTTAGAGATTTCCTCGCCGCGCTTGCTCGAGTTCAATCGACTCAAACAGCGCCTTGAAATTACCCTTCCCAAAGCCGCGGCTTCCTTTCCGCTGGATGATCTCAAAAAACACGGTGGGACGGTCCTCTACCGGTTTTGAAAAAATCTGCAACAGATATCCTTCGTCGTCGCGATCCACCAGAACGCCGAGCGAACGCAGCGTGCCGATGGGCTCTTCAAGCGTGCCAACGCGCGTTGGCAACGCCTCATAGTAAGCGTCAGGCACCCGTAGAAACTCCAGCCCATTTTTTTGCAGCTTGCTCACGGTAAACAAAACATCCTTGCATTGCAGCGCAATGTGCTGCGCGCCCGGCCCGCCATACGCTTCCAGATATTCCTGAATCTGGCTCTTGTTGCGCGCAGTCGCAGGCTCGTTGATGGGAAACTTCACCGAGTACGAATCGTCGGACATCACGATGCTCATCAGCGCGCTGAACTCAGTCGAAATGTCTTTATCGTCGAAAGTGATGTAGCGATGAAACCCGAACACCTGCGTGTAATAGTCGGCCCAGTGCCGCATCTGGCCTAACTCCACGTTGCCCACGATGTGATCGATGCGCAAAATGCCACAGTCGTCGCCGGCCACGGGCGCGGCGGCAAAGCCGGGAAGGAAGGGCCCTTTGTAATCTTTGTAGGAAATCAGCGAATGAATTGTGTCGCCATAGGTGTGGACGGCAGCTCGCCGCACGGTGCCGTGCTCATCGGTTAGATCGTGCGGTTGTTCGGCCGGTTTCGCCCCGCGACGGACTGCTTCGGTAAACGCGTCGTCCGCGTCGGCAACCTCCAGCGCAATATCGCACACTCCATCGCCATGTTTTCGAATGTGCTCGGCGGCCGCGTCATCGGGGGTGAGCGGCGTGGTCAAAACAAAATTCGCCTTCCCCTGGCTCATGGCGTACGAAGTCCGCTGGCGCTGGCCCGTTTCCAGCCCGCTGTAAGCGACCTGCGAAAAGCCAAATCCCTTGCGGTAATAGAACGCCGCCTGCTTGGCGTTGCCTACAAAAAATTCGACGTGGTGAATACGTTTCAGTTTAAGAGGATTTTCCATGCCCCCACTCCCGACTAATCTTCGCATATTTTGCGCGGATGCAAGGCATTCGCCAAGCGCTCTACAGATGGACTCGCGCTAATTCATTGCTCTTTCCGCCAGCCCCTCCAGGACGCGAATCGGCGACGCCTCGGGCGCGACAAGCGCTTCAACTGGAATAATGAATGTCTGCTCCATCGCGAACTGGCCCGAGAGAGCGGCATGCGGCACGCCATCGGTATACACCAGCCAAGTCGACATTGGAGGAAAGGCAATTTGCTCCTTGCCTTCCTTCGACTGTTGAAACTCGGCGTTCTCCTTCAGCCAGTCGTGAAAGTGAAGCATGAATTCGTCGTACGGCGCAGGGTCCGGAAGCGGCAGCCCAGCGCGGCTCAACCCACGTTTGAAACCGGCCCACAGGGGCGATTGGTTCGCATACTTCTCCAGTCCCGCCGAATATGCGAATCGCCGCGCCAGTTCCGGAAATCGCTCGCCCACTACCCAGACGCGATCCTGCACCGTATTGATGTTCGTGAACACCCGCAAAATTCTCCCGCCGCGCGTGGGACGACTGGGGAACGCATCCACGTGCAGAAGATCGTTTCTCTTGTGCAAGGGGAGATTGCGGCCTTCTTCTTCCAGCGGACGAAAGCTCGCATAATCGAGTTGCAATCGGCCAGCATAGGGCGACAGAAACGAGTCAACGAACCTCCCGACTTGCGCCGCATAGTGCCGCATGATCCCATGGACGCGCTCCCGACTTGCATCGTCCGAAAACCCGCGCAGCACGTCGCTTTCTGGACGATACGAAACATTTTTATGCAGCCGTGAATCCGCAGGCTTGAGCGCAAGCAGACACTCAACGTCCTCGGCCGACAGGTCGAACGGAGGCGCAGGGAAAAACAGAATCGCTCCCTTTTCCAACTCGGCGCAGACTTGTCGCGATCGCGCCGCGGAATCGACTCCGCCGCGCCAACCATTCGCTCCGTAATCTTCAACTGTCAGCCAAGGCATGTGATTGATGCGGCTCCCACTCTGCACTGCGCGTTTGGCTTTCAACCCCATCCGGCCACGAGAATTCGCCCGCACGCGCCCGAGACTCGCGCTAGCGCAATTCAATCGATACTACTTCGCCCGCGTTCTTGCCCGTCGCGCGGTAGTTTACCGAGACCGGGCGATTCTTCCACTCGCACGAAAAATGGTCTTCTCCGATCACGAGCATGGTTTTGAAATCGGAAGAATGCATTGTGTAAGTCGTCATGCCGCTGATAATCGTGACTACCGCTCCCGGCGGTTTTGAGCAATCGCTTTGGACGATCTTCCCTTTCACATTTTCGACCGGCGCTGTATTTATCGGCTTTGACTGTGCCGACTGCTGAGTCGCCGAATCCGAACCATCATCTTCAGATGCATTTTCAGCCGTGCCCGCGCCGCTCCGAGCCGACTCTGTCCCTCTTGTGGCAATCGCGGCACCGTCCGCCGAAGGAGCGCTCGCCGCCCCGGCGGGTGGCGACGTTGCCTCGCCCGTTCGCTGCGGACGAATTCCATACTTCTCGAGCGTCGCCATGTCTTCCAGTTCACGCTTCGATGCCGCTGCCGCCTGGCGGTCCGAACTTTCCTTCAAGCGAGTGAATATCTCGCGCGCCTGATCCCATTTCTTAGCGGCCACATAAATCTGCCCCAGATTAAATTGATATTCAACATTTCGCGGAGCCAAAGCAATCGCCTGTCGTTGCGCCTCCAGGGCAGAGTTAATGCCGCCACCTTCCACACGCGCCATGCCCAGCAGGTTATAAGCGTCGGCCATTTCCGGATACCAATCCGTCACCGCTCTCAGATCCTGCATCATATTCGCCAAGCCTTGCATATCCTGCTGCGCCACCTGCGACTTGCGATACTTCAGCACGGACCGGTAATACCAAATCCACGGATCGCGCGGATCCAGTTCGGCCGCCTTTTCCAGTTCGTCCGACGCCGCGTCGAAAAGTTTCTGCTGAATATGGTCCCGTGCCAGTCCGCGATGCGCGGGCTCATTATCCTTCGGAGCCTCAGTCATTGCCTGCAAATCGCGCAGCGCATGATCTCGACGCTCGGGAACGCGCGCCATCATGTCGTCAATCAGCGCCTTCGCATCCGCCTCAGCGACCGGACTCACTGCCATGCCAAGTTCGTCGTTGCCGATCGGCAAGGGGAAATGATCGGGCTGCATAATATAGTCCGGTTCCGCAATCGGCTTCTTCGACTGATCGAGTGCAATTCCAAGATTGCCCAACGAGTTGAAATAACTTCGAATCGCTTCTTCCATCTGTGCCGGCGTCAGGTCAAAAGCTTGTACGATCGCTTTCTCCACCGGCACTTTTTGATTCAACGCGAGATCGAAGTAAGTCCCCGCCTCCGGCATCTTCTTCTTGTTGATCAGGTAATGCACCACGGCCCACGATTGCGCATAATACAACGTGTTATGCGACCCTTCCCTTAAACCGGAACCGTCGTGCTTCATCGTGAACAGGTCCACCATCCCGATCCACACCGGCGAACTTACTAACTGCGTTAGCGATTGCGGAACGCTCGGATCGCGCACCATGTTGTCGAAAATATCTTCGTGCCATTCCGGCGCAAGTTCGGGGTCGCCTCCAATGTTTACTTCCTTGCCAATCTGCACCGCGCCGAAATACTCCGCCATCCCTTCATCGAACCACCCTTGCGTGGGCGGATAGTTGAAGTTCAGGAAATAGTGTCCCAACGAATGTGCGATCGCTCGCCAAGGCTCGATTTGAAATAGATTCAGCCCAATGTAAACGCGGTCGTAACCCGGGACATAAAACCCGCCCGCCAGATTCTGCTTTGCCGGCGCGATGTCGCCATACTGGTTGTCGCTTTTGAACGCGATCACAGTCACGGGAATCGGCATCTTCAGCTTGTCTTTCAGCAGCAGTTGACCGAAAGCCGCGCGCATCTGCTCCATTCGCAATGCAACTTCCCGCCCGCGTTTTTCTCCCGCATCGGTCAGAACGGAAAAATGCGCGGTGTGGACTTCAATCCACTTGGGCTCGTCTTTTGCGACAGACCCTGCTGGAAAGCACCCGACCAGCAGCAGGCTGACAACTACAAAGCGGATTTGCGGACGAAGTTTCACGGTAGATTGCACGATAAGCAGACCACTCTCACAAAATGCTAGCACGCCCGCCAGATCAAGGCCGCAAGCATCGGGAAATGATGGAGAAATTGGCACGCGTGTCCCTTTTCCTTGGCCGGAGGCCGCCACGCGCGTTACACTTTCGCCCGTGACCTCGGCTCCAACTTCCCGCCTTGCATGGATCGATTGGATGCGCGGCCTTGCCTGCGTGGTGATGTTCCAGACGCATTGCTACGATTCGTGGCTCGGCGGCGAAGCGCGAAAAGGCCTGTTCCTTGAGTATTCTCAGCGCCTGGGCACATTGCCCGCGCCTCTATTTCTTTTTCTCGCCGGAATCTCATTCGCCCTGGTCGCCGGCAAACTGGTTCGAAAAAATGCCACGCCCGTCCAGATTACCCGCACCATGGCTCGCCGTGGCGCTGAAATCGTCGGCTTCGGCCTGCTTTTCCGCCTGCAGGAATATTTAATTGCCTGGGGCTGGGCTCCGTGGACCGACCTGTTCCGCGTCGACATTCTCAACGTCATCGGGCTTTCGATGATCCTGATGGCCTTGCTATACGGCCTGGTGCTGCGCACGGCCGCGGGGGAAACCACGAACGCTGGCGAAGGAAATTCCCGCGCAAGTTCGAGCGCGGCCGGCTCAAGCGCGACGAGTTCGAGCGCAAACGCGCCGGTTGCGGCCCTTGTAATCGCGGCGGTTGCTACCGTCGTTGCGATTGCTTTGCTCACACCGCCGCTGTACACAACCTGGCGTCCAACGTGGCTTCCATGGGAGATCGAGTCCTACGTCGACGGCTGCCATAACCTCGGCGCGCCGCAACCCTGGCTGTTCTGCATGTTTCCATGGTCTGGCTTCGCTTTCGCCGGCCTTGCCGCCGGCGCCATTCTGTTTAGCGATAGAGCGCGCGCGCGCACTGCCCAAACTCTGGCTTGGTTTGCGGCGATTGGCGCGGCCGCCATTTTGATTGCCCGCCAACTCGACCATTCGTCGCTCCAGCTCTATTCCACATACGATTACTGGCACACCAGCCCCAACTTTTTTATGATGCGCGTGGGCATGCTTCTTCTGATCGCGTTCCTGGTTTATGCGTGGTGCCGCTGGGGCCTGGCGACGCGTGGCGCGGGCATCTGGGGCTTCAGCCCGCTCATCCAGCTTGGCCAGGCTTCGCTGCTCGTCTACTGGGTGCACATCGAGTTTGTCTACGGACGCTTTTCGATTCTGCCCAAGCGCGCCGTAGGAATCGCAACCGCCTCGCGGGGCCTGATTGAGATTTGCCTGTTCATGCTTGTCCTGTCGATGCTGCGCACGCGGATCGACTGGAAGTCGCTGCGACTCGCGCTGCGCGCGAGAATCTCGCAGCCGGCGGGGTGACGAGCGCTGCGCCCCCGCCATCGCCACGGAGGTGAACGACCTCATGTTGTGATGAGCAACCTTTCTCCGTTCGCAAAATCGTGCTGGAATAACTCCGGAGAAAAAGAACCACATGGTGGAGAACGGACGAGACACTCTTATATCGAACATGCGGCGGACACTCGCGGGCCTTCTGTTAGCAACCCTTGTACTCGCTGTCGCGTGTCATTCCCCGAACGCGCAGCGCCATTACCCGCTCACCGGCGAGATCATCGCCGTTGACCGCGCCGCGCATCAACTCATTATCCGCAACGACGACATTCCCGATTTCATGAAGAGCATGACCATGCCCTATGCCGTCAAAGACCCCGCCGCGCTTGACCACTCGCAGATCGGCCAGCGTATCAAGGCGACTCTCGTCGTCACTCGCACTGAATCATGGCTCGAAGATATACAGGTCACCGCGCAGGCGCCCGCCGACGCCGCAGCGCCGCAAAGCGAGTTGCAGATTCCGGCGGAAGGCACACCTGTTCCGGACTTCGTCTTCACCAATCAGGATGGCAAACACGTACACCTCGCCCAATACAAGGGTCAGGTGGTGTTGCTGACGTTCATCTATACCCGCTGCCCGATGCCGGACTTCTGCCCGCGCATGACTAATAACTTCCGTGAAATCGAAAAGTCCTTGAAGCAGGACCCCGCGGCATACGGCCACACTCACCTGCTCAGCATTTCCTTCGACCCGCAGTTCGACACGCCGACAGTACTGCGCCAGTATGCCCTCTCGACAACGTCAATCCCTGCCGCCGATCTGTTTCCGCACTGGGAGTTTCTATCGCCGCAGCCGAAAGACCTCGACGCGACTGGGCATTTCTTCGCGCTCTCTGTGTGGAGGGAAAAACAAGGAGCGCAAAGTGGAGCGATCACGCACTCGCTGAGCACAGCGATCATCGACGGCAACGGCAAGCTCTACCGCTGGTACCACGGCAACAGCTGGACGCCAGAGGAATTGCTGAAGGAAGTCAAGAGCGCTGTCGGGAGCGGCAACTAGCAAGTGACCGCAAGCAGATTCACCACAAATAGCAGATCGTAGCGCCGGCATCTTGCCGGCTGTCCCGAGGGCGTCTCGCCCTCGGCCTCGATTATTCCCGATGCAAAGACAGGATCGCACCCTCCACGACTTTCAGCGTGATCGCCCAGTTCTTCCGCGCCGTCCCTTCATCGCCGCCGTAACCATTCACGTACACGGTGAAATAGAACCCTTCGCGAATATCTCCCGCATCCCCGAAGAAGCATCGTCGCACGCAAACCTCCACCGACGCGGCGATCTCCGGCGCACGGCGCAACAGTTCCGCCAATCTCCGAGCGGAGCTTTCGTGAACGGGCAGAGACGAGCGCTGCTGGGGATTTGAAAAGACCAGATCAACATAGCTGGCGAACTTGTGCGACGCATTGAAAATCTCTTCCTCTGCGCTCAACTCCGTCGTCGACCATACATCGCACTTCGCGCTCTCGACCGCGCTGCGCGGCGAGTTCACTTTGCTCAGAAAATCTGCCAACTCCGGAAACTTCTCCGCTTCTTCGACCTTCGCGATCAGCTCCGGATGCCGCTTCAAATCGAAATACGCGAGCGCTCCCGCCGGATCGGTCCACGGAAAATCCAGCACGGGATCCTCGCGTCCTAGTTCGATCGAGAAATCGGCGTCCATTAGAATTCGGCGTCCATATTCGACATCTATGCAAAGAAGATTGCGCCCCCATCAGAGTCGGCGCAGGAAGTTCACGATTGTGCTCTCGGCCCAGTAGCCGTCGTCTTCGCCCGAGCCATTGTTTTTGCCTGAAGCATCAACGTTCTTGCCGAAGGCATCGACCTCGCCGTCGCGAACAACACGCCCGGCGTTTAGCGCACCAATAAACGCGCAGTGCCCGCCATCTGCGGCTTCGATGAAAGTGATGTTCGGGTTGGCAAGAATCTTCTGCCGCGTCTCCCGAGTAATGCGGATGAAAGGATCGTTCGCCGAATGCAGAACCAGCGCGGGAACTGCAATCTGCCCCACCACGTGCGCTGCCGAAGCCCGGTCATAGTAATCGTCCACGCCAGTGAATCCGCAATAATAGGCCGTTATTTTGTCGTCGAATTCGCGCAGGCTGCGGATGCCGCGCAGCCGCTTGGGATCAAAGTGCTCCGGAAACAGGCGCACCTTGCGGAGCATCCTCCGCCGCAGCGCCCACAAGAAATAAGTTTCGTAAATCCGGTTCCGAGGCTCGTGCAGAGTATCGGCAGACACCGCCAAATCGAGCGCCGGACAACATGCTGCGACCGCGCGAAACTCCGGCGGCGCTTGCGTTCCCCACTCACCCGCCAGCTTCAGCACCAGATTGCCGCCCATGGAAAAGCCAACCAGCGCCAGACGCGAGACGCCATCGCGCGCGATCACATTCCGGGCCACCGCCGCAATGTCGCCCGACAGGCCCGAATGGTAGAGCACCGGCGCTAGCGCCTCCGTCCCGCCGCAGTTACGCTGGTTGTAGCGGATCACGTTCATCCCCGCGCGCAGTCCTTTGTCGGCAATGCCGCGCGCATATTGCGAATCGCTCGACCCCTCCAACCCATGAACCACAATGAGCGTGAGCGCACTGGTTCGATCCGCTTGCCAATGGCAGTGACATAGCACCTGAACGCCGGGCGCAACCTCGACCAAGCGCTCTTCGGGCGCGGGCAGATGCAATTGCCGCCGCATCAGAAAACTTGCGACAGTCTGCACATGTCCGCCGCGCAAGAATCGCCGCGGCACGAAGGGTGATGTATTGTCGGGAGATTGCGAAATACCCACGTCCTGATTTTAAATAGAAGAACAATCTTCTCACGGAGCCTTCATGCCCATCTTCGAGTACGTCTGCAAGGAATGCCAGCACCAGTTCGAAGCTCTCGTTTATGGCAAAGACAAAGCCGCCTGCCCGAAATGCGAGAGCAAGAAGCTTGAGCCGAAACTCTCCGTGTTTGCCGTATCGGCAAAAGCCGGTTCCGGTCCGGCAATGTCAGCCGGACCTTGCGGATCGTGCGGGAGTCCCGACGGCCCTGGCTCCTGCGCGTGGAAGAATTAGGACTTCGGGTTTGGGCTCTAGGCTTTCGGCTTTCGGCTCTTAGTGATTACAGATACTTGCATTGCGTCTTTTTATTCTCCGGCTCATCGGTTCTTAACTCCCCGCTGGTAACCACACGGAAATAACCAACGCGATCTTTCGCTCTCAAACAATTCGTCCTATGATCCGAATCGGATTAACAAGCATGGACCGGCGCAAAGAGCCGAGGCTTCGAGTGGAATTTCCGGTGCACATCTGGGGCGTTGACCGGATGGCACACCCGTTCGCGGAGGTCGTACGGGTAAAAAACGTGAGCCTGAGCGGCGCCGTGCTGTTGGGAGTGCATGCCAAGGTTTGCGCCGGCGGACTCCTGGATGTGCAGCACGGTTCACAGCGGGCGCAATTCCGGATTGCATGGGCCGCGTCGGGTGAAGCAGGCATTGAGGCCTTGCCATCCGAGCCCTGCATCTGGAGGGTTGCGTATCCGAAAATGTTGAACATGGTGGGAACCGGATAGGCCATATCGCCGAACGGCCGGTCTGCTGATTGCGTCCGGCCAACTAACGTGGGTTCACGTTGCCGGTTCCCGCTTTTGCTTTTTCGCCGCGCTGTAGATCGCCGCTGCTGTTTTCTTCTGAGGACTCCAAACCCAGGAATCTGGCAAACACTTCATTCGATAACAAACGCCCGCGGCTGGTAAGACGCAGTTTCGCGTCTTCTTTAATTAGCAATCCATCCTGTTCGCACTCTTCAATTGCCGGTTCAAACGCGGCAACGGCCTCGGCGGTGAACTCGGCCCGCATTCTCTCCAAATCGACGCCGCGATTCAGCCGCAGCCCCAGGAAAAAACTCTCTTCAATAGCATCGTATGTGGAGACCGGCGTCACCGTCCCCGGAACTCGATTCATGTACGCGTCGAGCGAATCGGGCGTGGCAAGCCGGATTGCATGGGGACGATCAACTGATTCCGCTGCGGCCTCTCCACTCCCCGACAGCATCGAATGCGCATCCACGCCGAAGCCGACATACGGCTGCCTCGTCCAGTAC
>JBAVYO010000248.1:0-29477 GCA_049698855.1 Terriglobales bacterium | reverse complement strand
TTCCACGGCACGGCCTTTGAGTTCTTCCGCAATACCAACCTCGACGCGAAGACTCCCTTCGTCAACACTGCCACCAAGTTCAACCTGAACCAGTACGGCGGTTCGTTCGGCGGTCCCATCAAGAAAGACAAGACGTTCTTCTTCCTCGACTATCAGGCGAAGGTGCAGCGCAAGGGTGTGCCGTTTACGGGGTTCGTGCCGACGACGGCGATGGTGACGCCTGACGGGAACGGCAATTTCAACGAAAGTTCCAATCCGCTGGGCATCACGACGCTGATCAACCCATACACCCCGGCGCAAGCCATTCCCCCTAGTACGACTCCCGGTCCTGTTCCTTTCCAATGCATAACCTCAACGGGACTTCCAGAAACCCCGACGGCATCCGGAAGCCAGCCCTACGTAAACGGGGTTACAACTTCGTGTCCGATCATTCCTGGCTCCCTGGTCAACACGATAGGTGTTGCCGTTGCCCAGCTTTATCCCTCTCCCACTCCCGGCATCCAGAGCGGCGTTGGTTACAACTACGCCACGGAGCCTATTCGTAAGCTCAACGAAGGCACGGGCGATATTCGCGTCGACCACAACTACTCCAGCCACGATTCCATCTTTGGCCGCTTCAGTTACGATCAGGCGACCAACTATATCCCGGGTGGTTCACCCACATGGGCTTCACAAAATGCTTTCGGCACCAATCAGCAAATCGATAACCACGGCCGCAATGCTGTAATGTCGGAGCAGCACGTGTTTTCCGCCAGCACCATCAACCAGTTCACTGTCGGCTTCAACCGCATCTTCAATCACATTCTTTCCTATGGAGACTTTGCGGTTCCGCCCTGCGAGTCGGCGCGCTTGGGCATCCCTGGCGCCAACCTCGACAGCGTGTGCTCACCTATCACCGGCTATCCCACCAACCTCAATCAGGCCACCAACGACTGCATCAGTTGCGGCATGACTTCATTCCAGATGGGCAGCTACTTCTCCATCGGCGACCGCGGTTATGCCCCCTATCAGGGTGGAACCAACGTCTATTCGGTTGGTGACACCGTTGATCTGGTTCGCGGCCGTCATGACATTCGCGTTGGCGCAGTTTATCGCGCGGAAGAAATGAATATTCGCAACAACGCTTTTCAGGATGGCTATGTCTTGAACTTCGGCCTTGCTACGGGCGACGACATTGCCGATTTGCTTCTTGGTTCCATGGGCTCTTTTGCCGCGCACGATCAGACTTTCCTGGGTGGCACTGTAGGTCGCCGTTACAAGCTGATTCGTCCCTTTGTGCAAGACGACTGGCGGGTTACGCCTAATCTCACTCTTAACGTAGGTCTTGCCTGGGCCTTGGTTACGCCCGAGACCGAGGTCGGAAACCGGCAGGCAAACTACGATATCGCGACCCAGAAGTGGTTTGTACCCTCGGGCAGCCCGATGTTAAGTGCGTGCGGCAGCCTGTGCGTGGCAACGGACGGTCGGTCTGGCATTGAAATGGACAAGACCGCACTCGAACCACGCATCGGTTTCGCTTGGAAACCTGCCGGAAGGCAGAATCTCGTCATTCGTGGCGGCTACGCTATTTACCACGATTCTTCCTGGGATCAGGGCGGTCAGGGATTGTGGCAAAACCCGCCCTACTATGCGGAAGTGGATCCGGTACCGGGTCTCTGTCCGTCCTTCGGTGCGACTGGCTGCGGGCTTTCCAATGGTTTCCTTCTTCCCGCCAACACTCCCTCCGCGATCAACGTTACGGGCGGAGCCATCTACAACGCGCCGGTGAATCCTGCCAACTACACCGGTAGCATCCAGTCGATGAACCGCAACTTCAAGCAGGGTGCCGTCCAGCAGTTCAACCTCAACGTCGAACAGCAGCTTCCGGAAAACGTTGTTTTCACTCTCGGATACGCTGGCACACGTAGCCGCCACATCCTCGTCGGCCAGTTGGATGAAAACCTAAATGAGCCGTCCGCGTGTCCGGCGGAAACGCCGGGTTCAACCTACACGCTCGGTTGTGGCTTCGGGAACTTTCCATACGCGACGCACCAGCCTAATGGAGGGGCGTACCAGTTCGTCGACACCAACAACAGCATTGGTTCAGCGCAGTACGACTCGCTTCAGGCAAAGCTCGAAACCAAGAGCGCGAGGCATGGACTCTATGCGCTGCTCGGCTATACCTGGTCGCGTAACTTCGATACAGGTTTAACCGATGGCTTAGGCACAAATCCTGGCGCGCTCTACTACCCGCTGCCCGGAACCAAGAGGCTGGATTGGGGTCTCTCACAACTCAACCTGAACGACAGCTTTACCGCCAGTGTCCTTTACGATCTGCCATTCGGCAAAGGCAAGCACTACGGAGGGGATTGGAATTCGGTTACCGACGCCGCCTTCGGTCATTGGCAAGTCGACGTGATTGAGCGCGCCACGTCTGGATTCCCGCTCTTTGTTGTCGACAGCTCCGATCCGTCGGGCGTTTTCTTCAACTACAATGGGTTGACCGTGCAGCGCCCCAATCAGGTCGGCAATCCCAACGTGGGCGGGGACGAAGGTGGACAAACGGGGTGCCCGGCCAAGGTGCATACGCTTCAGAACTGGTTCAATCCCTGTGCCTTCGAAAGCGCACCCGCCGGCGAACTTGGCACTGCTCCGCGCGCTCCCGTTTCTGGCCCTCGCTTTGTGAACACCGACCTCTCGCTCATCAAGGATTTCCCGCTCGCGTTTCGTGAGGGGGCCAACCTGCAATTCCGAGCCGAGTTCTTTAACCTCCTGAACCATCCGCAGTACTGGTTGGCTGGTATCAGCGGCACCGGAGAGCAGGACATAAATACGCCCTCTAGCTTTGGTGCTATTACCCAGACTCTTAACAACCCGCGGCTGGTTCAGTTCGCGCTGAGGCTCAATTTTTGAGGGGATCTTGGCATTTAAGGTAAGTGCGGGTGCCCATCCTAATGTCGCCTCTTTGCGATCTTAGGATGGGACTCGTCACCAACAGTGCACAGGTCAATCCGTTTTCGCATTCGTCGATGGCGGAGACAAGAACTCAAGGTCTATCGTCTTCGTCTCGTTGCGCACAAGGTCGACGCGCGTCCGCGCTGTTCGTTCGTGCGTCGTTCGTTGCGCGTGCAACGTATACGCGCCCTCCGGTAGTCCGGAGAAGCGGTACGCTCCTTTTCCTGTAGTGTGGACTGTCAGCGTTTCCGTGGCCTGAGTCGGCGTGCCGGCCGTGCCCGGCACTTCCCTCGAATGATCGAGAAGTACGATGGCGTCGGCGGCTGGCCTCCCGGCAGAGTCGCGCACAATTCCGCGTATCCCGGCCGTGGCAGCCTGATCGGGGGGCGGTGTCGATGACTTAGGCGAGACCGGCGTCTCCGAAATTCCCGCAGCCTGCGCTCCCGTCTGAGCGCCCGCCGCAGATTTTGCCGGTGCTGCTTGCCGCGCGGCCGCTCCGACGCAGACAACGATCAGCACGAGAATACAAAGACACAGCCTGACTGTGATTTCCCGGATACGGCGAGCAGCCACGCGAGAATCTCCTGGGAACATAGGACTGAAAAGTACTTTGGGTAGGACTAGTTAAACGAACAGCGTATTCATTATCCAATTTGATCATATAGCAATGGCGAGAGCGGAGATGGAATTGAGGATATTACGGAAGGGACTTGGGTTTGAAAGGTGCGGCTTCCCAGCACTACAAGCTTTACAAACTGCCACATATCCCAGATTGTGGCACTTAAAGCCCTGCTGCGTTAAGCCCAGTTATCCGCCCGCGATGCGGCAAACCTCATGCAACATGTGGTTCGTAATTGGGCGGTTTGCGCCCGCGTCCTGCCAAAGCGGTTCTCTGAGCTAGCCGTTTTCGATGCGAGCTTTTATATCCTCGTACGCTGCGTTGATGAGCGTGCTTAGCGCTGCGGTGTTTGTGGCTGTTCCCGGTCTCAGCTTCACATGGCGCATGAACTTGCCGGTACCTTGCAACAAACGTGCCGGATCCGGCAGCGCCGCGCCGTGAAAGAACCCTACGTTTACGTGCGAAGTGAATACGTTGACGTAGCCGAAGGGCGCATCTCCCAAACAGGCGACCGGACAGCCGTCATGTAAAAGCTCCCGGACTTCGTCCCCGCATTTTCGCATAACCTCAAACCACTCGTGCGCGATGGCTCCCAATCCACTGGCATGTTCTTTCGTCCTCATCCAGGCATCGATGGCGGGATCGCGCTCGACAGCGCCATTGAATCGCAGCAAGTCCGTCTTCATCATTGTTCCAGTTGCCCTATCGAGAGGTTAGTCATGGTGGAAATAGAAGAGGTTCCCGTCGAGATCCTTTACGGTGAATTGCCGTAATCCCCAAGGCTTTTTTTCCAGAGGCTCAACGATATTCGCGCCTAGCGATTTCAACTCCTCGCATGTCGCGTCGATATCTTGGGCAAACACCCAGTGAACGGCAGGTTCAAATGGCGGAGTTCTCTTGCGAAAGAATATTGGCCCCATATCACCGTGTGACGCGGCCCCAATTCCTTCGCCTGGGAAAAGCCATCCGATCTCAAAGCCGAGTGCGTCTCTGTAATGCTGTTGTGCGCGTTCCACATCAGCGACCGGCAGCTCCGGCACCGGCTTGCCAATTGAACTCATTTTCTCTTTTGTGCCCACGGAAACCTCCATTACTTGTCTTTATGCAACAAGGCCGCCCACGAGTCAATTCGGACGCTGCCCGGCAGCGTAATTGACAACCGCTGACACGGTCGCAGATACTTCAACTTGCGCATGTAGGATGCAACGGCACTTCGCCGAAGGGCAATGCCCACCTAACGATCTCATCGTGGAGGCCTGCATGCCCAATATCGAGAACCTCAAGAAGCAAGCCAAGCTCATATTGCGGTGGCATCGCGAACGCCACTATCCAGTCGCCGCACAAATTCGCAAGCATTTGCCTCGTTTCCTGGATATGTCCGACTCCGAGATTCTTGCGGAGAGCTTTAAGCTTAGCGATGCGCAAGAACTAATCGCAAGAGAGCAAGGCTACGAGAGTTGGCAGGCTCTGAAAACCGGCCTCTCGGAAACGCCGCTCAAGGTGAAGTCACCGCGATTGAAATCAGTACCAATGAAAGGATCGCGATTCATATCGTCACCATCGAGAGCCTTTCCTTCCAAAGCAAAGATTGTCGGCGCAGAGCCGCAACTGTTTGTTACCGATATCAAGAGATCGTGCGAATTTTTCCGGACGTTAGGCTTCTCGCTTGTATTCAGTTACGGCAAACCTCCCTACTATGCACAGGTGTGTCGCGACGCGGCGCGGCTCAATCTGAGGTGTGTCAAGCGGCCATTAATCGAGTCGACGGTCCGCGACCGGGAGGAACTGTTATCGGTATCTATGACCGTCGCTACAGCGGAAGAGATCAAGCTGCTGTTTCTTGAGTTTCAATCCGCTGGTGTGGCCTTTCATCGGACACTGAAAAAGCAGCCTTGGGGTGCCAGGAATTTCATCGTCAAAGACCCGGATGGGAATCTGCTGCTGTTTGCGGGACCCGCAGACTAACAGTTGCCGGGTGCTTATTTGCCTCCAAGCAAATTCCGCAGCGCTGCGACTTCCGCAGCAATGCCTGTGCGCAGTGCTGGATCGACATCCGGGGCAAACAGCGGAGAGTGATTGGAAGGCAGTCTCGTTCCCGTTTGTTTCGATTCAGCCAGCTTGACGGGGTCGGCTCCTCCCAGACTGAAGTAAAGCGACGGAATGCCGGCCTCCACAAAATAGCTGTAATCCTCCGAGGCGGTTATCGGTTCGTCTGTATATACGTTGTTTTTGCCCAGAGCGGCTTCCAGTGGCGCGCGCAGACGGTTGGCCAGCGCGGGATCGTTGTAGACCGAGTCCGTCCACTCATAATGCTCGATCAAGGCCTCGCGGGTTGCGCCGCCAGCGGTGGCTTCGGCCTTGATAATGCGGTCAATCGCGGCCAGAACTTGCTTGCGAACCTCCGGCTTGAAAGTGCGAATGGTGATTCCCATTTCCGCGTCATCGGGAATGATGTTGTTCTTCGTGCCCGCGCGGATATAACCGACGGTGATCACCGCGAACTCTCCAGGCTTCACCTCGCGGGAGACGATCGTCTGAAGAGACACGATGGTGCGCGCGGCAATCACGATGGGATCGATGGCGGTATGCGGGGCGGAGCCGTGTCCGCCTTTGCCGTAGATAGTTACGCGAAGCGAATCCGCATTCGAATCGTAAACTCCGGAGACGATGCCGATTGAACCAGCGGGTAGTTCGTTGCCAACGTGGAGCGCAAGTCCGAAATCGGGTTTGGGAAAGCGAGTGAGAAAGCCGTCGGCAATCATGGCGCGCGCGCCGGAAATCGTTTCCTCGGCGGGCTGCCCAATCAGCATAAGCGTGCCGTGCCAGGTGTCTTTGGAATGTGCCATGATGGCGGCAGTGCCGATGATCGCAGCCATGTGCAAGTCGTGACCGCAGGCGTGCATGACCGGAACGTCGCGGCCGGAGTCATCTTGCGTATGAATCTTGCTGGCGTAGGCGAGGCCGGTCTTTTCTTCCACCGGCAGTGCGTCGAGTTCCGTGCGCAGCATGACGGTTGGCCCAGCTCCGTTCTTCATGATCGCGACTATGCCCGTGCCGCCGACGTGTTCGGTGACTTCATAACCCAATGTGCGCAGACGCTCGGCCAGCTTCGCTGCAGTTTGGGTTTCGTGGGATGAGAGTTCAGGGTGTTCGTGGAGATCGAGGTAGAGTTCATGCGCTGCGGGATAAACAGAGTCCACTTCCTTACTGGACGGAGCTTGGGCAAACGCCGCCGATGTGGCTAGCAGGACGAATGAGATGAATCGGGCCTTGGTCATAATTGTGGTCATGGTTGGGGATGATAGCCGCAGGGGCGACTGAGAGCAAATCTGCGCAATGATGAGGCGTCATCGACTATATCTGATCCCTCCTTCGGTCGATCTTCGGTCGCTTTTCGATCAAACCGTGATCCGCAGTGGCGGGTTTGGATTGGGCTGTGGTATCCTCATTGACGTTACCAAACGATAAGAGACAGGAGTGCGACAGGTTAGTGCTAGCCAGAGAACAAAAGCAATCCGTGGTTGACGCGTATCGCACGCATGCCACCGACACCGGGAGTCCGGAAGTTCAAATTGCGCTGCTCAGCGAGCGCATCGGTCAACTGACGGACCATTTTAAAGCGCACCTCAAGGATCACGGCTCGCGTCGTGGGCTTCTGATGATGGTCAGCCGGCGCCGTCGCCTGCTCGACTATTTGAAGAAGTACGACTCTGAGCGTTATAAGACCGTGATTACGAAGCTCGGCATCCGCAAGTAAAGGTGACCGGCCCAGTGGGGCCGGTTGAATTCCGAGAGCCTTCGCAAAGTGCGTTTTCCAACCGCGAGCGGCACTGGCGTATGCCATTTGCCCATCCATGCGAACTCCGCATTGGCGCGCAGTGCGCTCCTGCCATATAGAGGATGATCTATGAAGCCTGAACCTATTACAGTTTCCGTCGAAATCTCGGGCGGGAAAACCATCTCATTTGAAACCGGAAAATTGGCGAAACAGGCCCACGGCTCGGCCGTAGTGCGCCTTGGCGAGAACACGGTTCTCGCCACCGCCGTTGCCAATCCTGAGCCGCGTACCGGCATCGATTTTTTCCCGCTCACCGTTGACTACCGCGAATACACGTACGCTGGCGGACGCATCCCCGGCGGCTTTATCAAGCGCGAAGGCCGCATGAGCGAGCGCGAAGTTCTCACCAGCCGCCAGATTGACCGGCCGATCCGTCCCATGTTTGCGGAGGGCTTCAAGTGCGAGACGCAGGTCATTGCCTTTGTGCTTTCAGCCGATACAGAAAACGATCCTGACGTGGTCGGCATCAATGCCGCGTCCGCGGCGCTGACGGTTTCCGACATTCCGTTTCTTGGCCCGGTCGGGGCGGTGCGCGTTGGCCTGGTGGATGGGCGGTTCATCGCCAATCCCACCTACACGGAAATGCGTGAAGGCCTGCTGAACATTATGGTCGTCGGCACAGCCGAAGCGATCGTGATGATCGAATCGGGCGCAAAGGAAGTAAAGGAAGAAACGGTGGTCGACGCGATTGAGTTCGCGCACACCGAAATCAAGAAAATTTGCGCCGGGATCGAAGAGCTTCGCCGCAAGGCCGGCAAGCCGAAGCGCGCCGTGACACCGCCTGAGTTCGATCAGGCTTACTACAAAGCGCTGGAGTCGAAGATTGGCGCGCGGCTCACCGACGCCTTGGATACGGAGAAACATCCGAAGGCCACAAGCTACGAACTGGTGCGGTCGCTGCAAAAAGAACTGGTGGACGCGCTGCCGGAAGAGGATGTAAAGGGCAGAGCGAAGGTGAAGGAGTATTACGAGATTCTGCGCGAGCGCATCTTCCGCGACCAGGTGATTAAGAAGAAGCGGCGTCCGGATGGACGGGCGTTCGACCAGATTCGCGAGATTTGGATTGAAGCTGGAGTTCTGCCGCGTGCCCACGGCAGCGCGATCTTTACTCGCGGTGAGACGCAGGCATTGGTGACGACGACGCTCGGCACCAGCGACGACATGCAGCGTCTGGAAGGCTTCGAAGGCGAGGCCAAGAAGCGCTTCATGTTGCACTATAACTTTCCGCCGTTTTCCGTTGGAGAAGTGGCATTTCTGCGTGGCGCTGGCCGCCGCGAGATTGGCCACGGGGCGTTGGCGGAGCGTGCGGTTTCGGCCGTGCTTCCCACCGAAGATAACTGGCCTTACGCGATGCGCGTGGTCTCCGACATTCTGGAGTCGAACGGGTCGTCGTCGATGGCGACAATTTGCGGCGCTTCGCTTTCGCTCATGGATGCAGGCGTTCCGCTGAAGGCTCCTGTCGCGGGCGTGGCCATGGGCCTTGTCAAAGAGGGCGACGATTATGCCATCCTCACCGACATCGCGGGCGCGGAAGATCACTACGGCGACATGGATTTCAAAGTTGCCGGAACGAAGGACGGCATTACCGCTCTGCAGATGGATATTAAAGTCGGCGGAATCACGGCGCAGATCATGCGCGAAGCACTGGCGCAGGCACAGCGCGGCAGGTTGTTCATTCTCGGAAAAATGGACGAGGTGATCACCGAAGGGCGCGTGAAGGTTTCGACGTACGCGCCTCGTATCTACACCCTGCAGATTCCGGTCGACAAGATTCGCGACGTGATTGGGCCCGGCGGCAAGATGATCCGCAGCATCATCGAGCAGACCGGCGTAAAGATTGACGTCGAAGACTCGGGCAAAGTCAACGTAGCCTCGAATGACGAAGTTTCGGCCAACAAGGCTTTGCAGATTATTAAGGACCTGACTGCGTCGGCCGAAGTAGGGAAGACGTATCTCGGCAAAGTCAGCCGGTTGGCGGATTTTGGAGCATTTGTCGAAATTCTGCCGGGGCTGGACGGACTACTGCACATCAGCGAAGTGGCCGAGCATCGCATCAAGGATGTTCGCGACGAGCTGAAGGAAGGCGACCAGGTGCTGGTGAAAGTGCTGGCCGTCGAAGGCAATCGGATCAAGCTGTCGCGCAAGGCTATTTTGAAAGAGCAGCGCGCCAAGATGGGCGCAAGTGCTCCGCCTCCACCTCCTGAGGCCGACGATTCTCACGCTGAGAGCTCTCATGTAGAGAGTTTTCATGCTGAGGAGGCCGCTCCGCAAGGCACGCCGACGGCTGTAATTGAAGGCGGCGCGGATTTTGCAGGAGACGACGAGCCGAACTTTAACCGCGTAGATGCACCGGTCGGAACGGAAGTGGTTGCAGCCCGTCCGGAAGGCGCGCGCGACTCGCGCGGAAGCGGTGGCGGAGGCGATCGAGACCGCAATCGCCGTCGGCGTCGTGGACGCGGACCGGGAGGTGGTGGTGGCAGCCACGGTGGTCATGGTGGGGGTGGAGGCGGCCGCGGTAGACGGTAACAGTACCCAGTTGCCGGTAATCAGTACCCAGTAAACCCAAAAGCAGAAAATTGAAAAGTGGGACAAGAAAATTCAGGTTGGAAAATCAGGGCCGCAGCGATGCGGCCCCTTTTCGTTGAATGCAGAATGCAGTTTCCATCGCACGACCTCGGTTAGAAATTCAGCCGCTTGAAGATTCCTTCCGGAATATGTTCAACCGCCGTCATCACATAGCGCCAAATTTTCGGAGTGTAGAGAACATCGGGTGCGCCGCGCTCGAGGGCGCGGACAATGTCGGCGGCGACCAGCTCCGGCTCGGCAAACCGCGCTGCATTCGGGAGATGGTCGGTCATCGCGGTTTGGACGGGGCCAGGTTTGATGGTGATGACTTTCACTCCGGCAGGATGCAGCCGGCTGCGCAGGCCCTGCAAAAGAAGTGACAACGCGCCTTTGGCAGAGCCGTAGACATAATTCGAGCGGCGCCCGCGATCGCCCGCAACCGACGTTATTGCAGCGATGCACCCCGTGTGGCGATGCTCCAGATCGGCGGCAAAGAGGGTGAGGATCGCGGCTGCACTCACGTAGTTCACAATCAATTCGTCGAGCAGTGTGTCGACGGAAGATTCCGATTCTCCCTGTTCATGCATCGTGCCATAGGCGAGAAGAACGGTGTCGTAATCGGGAAACGAGCGGCGTACAAAATCGAGAATTCCGGCGTGAGATTGAATGTTTGTAAAATCGGCCGCGCAGATAAGAACCTGTCGCGCGCCGCGAGCGAGCAAGTCCGACTGCACGACTGCCAGTCGCTGTGGAGAGCGCGCGACCAGCGCCAAGTCGCATCCCCGCCGCGCGAGCCGGCGCTGAACTTCAAGCGCAATCCCCGAGGTCGCGCCGAGAACGACAACTCTTTTCATGGAGCGCGGTGTGGTGCCGCCGATGCACTGAGTTCCCGCGGAGGTTGAATTCGCGCTCGCGCTCATTTCGCCTCCGTAACTCGCCGCCAGAACGACGACGACATTTTGGGATCGATGTAGGGCACAAAGCTTCGCCAGTGCGGAAATGAGGCCGCGAATAGTGCCGGGCTCATGCGGGCGTCTTTAGCGGGATAGAGTGCGCCTCCGCTGTGCAGGACAACCTCATCGAGCGAACGCATGAGATCCAGTGTCTTCTCGCCGCGCATCGCGAAGTCGAGAGCAAGCGTCAGTCCCGCGCGCGGAAACGACAACATCCCGGCGGCCGGCGCCGATCCGAATTGTTTCAACACCCCCAGGAACGACCCCATGCCGGAATGAGCGATTCGGTCGAGGAGTTCTTCAATGGCCCCGACGTTGCCTTCAGGAATCACGCACTGGTATTGCAGGAACCCTTGTTTGCCGTAGAGCAAATTCCATTGGCGAATGGAATCGAGCGGATAAAAAAACGAATCATAGCCGACCAGCGCCGCCCCTTTTTTCGTTGCATGAACGTGGTAGTAAAGCGAATTGAACGCCCGCACGCTATAACGATTCAGCGCCCACGCTGGCAATGCGAAGGGAAACTTCGCGGCGCGCCTGGGAAGCAATTGCTTAGTGTTTTCGGCGGAGTGATTTCCACGAAAGAAAATTCCGCGCGGATTTTCGCCCGCGAAGCAATCGAGCCACGCGACGGTGTATTCAAAGCCACTATCGCTTTCGCGGCTAAGGTTCAGAAAGTGAGCGAGGGACTGGAAGGGAATGAGTTCAGCGTCAATCCAGGGACCGGCCACTCGGCGCAGTTGAATGTCTGCCCATGCAATAACGCCCGTCAGTCCGAGTCCGCCAATTGTGGCTCGGAAAATCTGCGAATTTTCTTGCGGCCCGCAGATGAGCAGGCCATCGCGTTGACTGTCAGACCGATGCAATCCCAGCTTCCGGACGTGCGCGCCAAAGGTTCCAGCGCAGTGGTGGTTTTTGCCGTGAACGTCATTGGCGATGGCTCCTCCAACCGTAACGAACTGCGTGCCGGGCGTGACCGGGAGGAACCATCCCTTCGGGAGAAAGACGTCGATAATGTCGGCCAGGCTGACGCCGCTCTCACAGCGCAGTATCCCCGTTGACTCATTGAATCCGAGAATGCGGTTGAGTCGCCGGCAGTCGATAAGGTCTCGATCCGCGTTGAGGCACGAGTCCCCGTAGCTGCGGCCCAGGCCATAAGGAAGCAGCGACCCCTCTGGCGCCGCTTTGAGAATGCCGGCAACCTCGTCGTTCCAGGCAGGCTTATGGATGTGGGCCTGCGCGGCCTGTGGATACCTTCCCCACGAGACATACCGATTTGCGGCGGCCGCGTTGGTGGCGCGTCTGTGAACACGGGCTGGAGCTTGAGCAAACATTACTTAACCAAATTGAAGTACGGGCCGAACTAGTGTGTCGCTTATTACAAAGCTCTTCCAGCACGCCGGATTGTTCTTTAAGCACTCCTACCGGTAAATGCTGGACATGCTGGCGGCAATCACAATCGAGGAAGCCAATGCCACCGAATAACTCACGCGGTCACGGATGGCAAGAGTGACCGGGTCTTCCTTCAGTTCTCCACGATGGGCCAGCAGCCAGTTCCGGCTCAGCCAATAGAGAACGATTGGGCAAAGCAGGAACAGAAATTCAGGCGACGAATAAAGCATGCGTACCTCGGGACTGTGTACGTACAGGCTGAGGATGACCACCGCCGAAAAAGCACTCCCGACGCCGAGCGACAGCAGCAGCTCTCGGTCATGGGGACGATAGCCCCGGCCGGATTTTCCGGAAGAAGCTAAGGGCTCCGCGTGCACGAGCTCGGAATAACGTTTTGCCATGGCCAGGCTAAGAAAGAAAAACAACGAGAACGCAAGAAACCACTGGGATAACGGTGTCGAAGAGATCAGCGCACCGGCGACGATGCGGAAACTATAAAAGCTGGAGAGAACAAAAACATCGAGCAGCGCGACTTTCTTTAGGTACAGCGAATAGAACATGGTGAGGGCGGAGTATCCAAGCAGAGCCATTCCAAATTGCAGGTTTAGCGTGAAGCCGACGCTCAGCGCATAACCCAGAAGCGCGGCAGAGGCGAACAGTCCCTGCGGGATGGAGATTTCGCCGGACGCGAATGGCCGTTCTTTTTTCCAGGGGTGCTCGCGGTCGGAGTGGAGATCGAGAAGGTCGTTGAGAATGTAAAGTCCGGAAGCGCACAGGCCATATAGAACAAAACCCGCCATAGTCTGAAGAATGGGAGCGAGCGCCAGATTGTGCGAGAGGACGAGCGGCAGGAACAACAGCAGGTTTTTCGCCCAGTGGTGGCCGCGCAGCGCAGCGACCCATGTCCGCCACGATGCTCGCTCAATCACGATACTCGTTGTGACGGTGGTCACGGCGGCCGCTTGTTTTACACGAGCCGGGGAGCCGACCACGCAGGCCGCGCGAGCGTTACGCCAAACCGCGATGTCGTCCTCGGAATCTCCCATGTACTCGAAGCCCGAGCCGGCAAAGCGCTCGGCCAGGAAAGCAGCCTTGGCCGTGCCTTTCAGATTGAGTTGGCCGTCGCTCGCGTGGACTTCGTCGAACAGGCCGACATGGCGGGCAACCTGCTCGGCGAGTTCGCGATCGGCGGCTGTGACAAGGGCAATGCGGCGGTTGGCGAGTTTTTCTCGGCGAAGAAACTCAACCACCTGTTCTCGATATACCAGCCGCGCTGGATCGAGCTGAACGCGAGCGGCAAGCTGGCGTTTGAGAAATGCGCGCCCGCGGATGAGCCATCCCGGAAGCAGGAGCAGCATGATGGGGTGAGCTTTGAGTAAAGCGAGAACGCACTCCCATAGCAGATTGCCTCGAATTAAAGTGCCGTCGAGGTCCACACACAGGACGGGCTTTGCTTCCTGGGCGAGCTGGGTTCCCGCAGATCCCATACAGCTAATGGTTGCAAATACCGGTACTAAACAGGGGGATAACTGGGACACGCACGTAACGTGGGTAACATGCGCGTCGCGTTGAGGCGAGATACGATGAGCCAATCTAGAGTGGTATGTCGCAGGTGCAGTCATCTTGACGAAAGGTCAGCCGCTAAAGGGCATGTGTAACCGGAAGAATTGAGGGACACAGTCAATACGCAAGATCCCAGCGCTTGGGAAGCGCTTGCTAAGTACCTGCGCCGCCCCAGCTTGCTGCTATCGCTTCTGGCAGCAAGCACGCTAGTGCTCTACAGCGGTGCGTTGTTCTTCGATTTCGTTTGGGATGACCGATCCCAAATCGTCAACAGTCCCATTCTGCGCAGTTGGCGCAACTTACCGCGCGCGTTTACCAGCGACCTCTGGTTTCACGTTGCCCGGCATCAGGTTTATTACCGTCCCTTGTTTGTGGCTTGGTCGATGCTGAACTATGCGCTTTTTGGACTGCATCCATGGGGATGGCATCTGGGCGCGATCCTGGCGCATGTGGCGGCAGTTGTGACTGTGTTCTGGTTCGCGCGGAAACTCAGGTTGGAGTACTGGACGGCGGCACTGGCAGCATTGATCTTCGCGATTCATCCCATTCATATTGAGCCCGTCGTTTGGATTTCGGCGGCGTCGGACACGATGGTCACCGTCTTTGTGCTCGTGGCCTTTGTTGCATTCCTAAATGCGAGGGATCGCTCTGAGACCGCAAGAACGCTCTGGTGGCTGGCATCGTTGGGCCTGCTGGCGTGCGCGTTGCTCGTAAAGGAAATGGCGGTCACGTTCTCCGCACTGGTCGCGATTTACGCCTGGCTGCATCCGGGCCGGGAGAACTCCTCACAATGGCAAAAGGTTTACGGCGCCGTACGAGAGGCGGCTCCGTATGCGTTGGTGACCGTAGCTTATGCCGTGCTGCGCAAGCACGCTCTCATGCACGCCACCGGGCAGTTTGATCCCAGTCACGGAATTGTCGATGTAATTAGGACTCTGCCGCTCGTCGTCGCCTTTTACTTGAAGAAGTTGTTCTTGCCCGTTGGCCTCACGGGACTCTATTTCACTCCCTACATCACCGGCGACGTGTTTATGCAAGTGGTCGTGCCGATTTTGGCGCTGTCGGCGATCGGTGCTTCGCTCTGGTATTGGAACCGGCGGGAGCCGAACTCCGGCGTGGCATTCGCGGCGTGCTGGTTTTTGGTTGGCCTGGCGCCGGCGCTTTGGCTGCGCAACTTCGGCAACGGAGACTTCGTTCGCGACCGTTATGTTTACCTGCCCTCGGCCGGATTTTCTATTCTGGTGGCGGTGGCGTGCCGCCGTCTGCCTCCGATCAAACAATGGAGCGCGAAAGCCGTACAAGCCTGCGCCGTCGCGGTCTTGTGTGTCGCGTACATGGGCGCGTCACTGGCGCAACAGGTGTACTGGGCCAACGATTTTCTGCTCCTGGTGCGAGGGCAAGAGTTGTATCCCGCGAGTCCGTTTACCATGGCATCGCTGGCCGCACAATACAGTCAGATGGGCGCGCACGAGAAGGCTATCAAGCTGGCACAAGAAGCCGCGATACAGCATCCGGAATACCCGTATAGCGCGCTCGCTTTAGCGGAAGCTTATATTCGCGCAGGCCGCTTCGATGACGGACGAGTATGGCTGCAAAAAGTGAGCCCGGAATACGCGCAGTCGGAAACGGGCATGGCGGAGTTTGCCAGTCTTTACGGACGGATGGGCGATTACGACAAGGCGCTGGCCCTTTGCGGCGAAATTCTTGGCAAGGAACCGGATCTCTACTCGGCGATTTATAACTGCGGCAACATCCATTTGATGGACGGCCAGTATCGGGACGCGGAACGTCTGTTGGTGCAGGCTGTGCAGTTAGCGCCAGAACTGCCCGGGCCGAAGCACTACCTGGGCCGGGCTCTTCTCAATGAGGAGCGGAACGATGAGGCCCAAGCTTTTTTACGCCAGGCAGTCGCTCTCGATGACAAGGTGTGGGATTACCACTATTGGCTGGGTGTGTCGCTCGAGAAGAACGGCGACGTTGCAGCCGCGCGAGCCGAATACGAAGAAGCCTTGAGATTGAACGGAGCCAGCACGGACGCTAAGATGCGCCTGGCGGCGTTGAACACAAAGTAATCCCTGACGGGGAGCTAAGCCGCAGTCTTGGAAATTAGCTGCGTCTCCCGGAATACAATTCCCTTAAGCGATCTCGGTCGTGGCTGAAGCGCGTTAGCGTCCGGCTGGCGCGCTGAATGTCGCAGCCTTGCAGGGAAGCGGTTCGCCAGGCTCGTACTCGAAGTTGATCCGGTCACGCTCGACCACTAGCGGACGGTTATGTACCTGGGTATGAATGTTGCCGATGTATTCGCCCAGAATGCCCATGAAGAGAAGCTGCAGCGATCCCAGAAAAAACATGCCGATGACGATGGGGGCCACGCCGACAGTGAAATTGCGCCAAAAGAGCAGCTTGTACGCAAAGTAAATCGTCCCGCCGAGCATGGAAACCAGCGATCCGAGAAATCCCGAAAACGTTACCAGCCGCAGCGGCACTTTTGACAACTTGGTGATGCCAAGCATGGCGAGATCATAAAGCGTGTAAAAGTTGTTCTTCGATTTACCGCTCTTTCTGCGCTGCTGTTCGTATTGAACTTCGGCGTGCGGCAGTCCTATCTCGGCGATCATGCCGCGGAAATAGGGATACGGATCGCCAAACTGGCGGACCAGGTCGATGACCTTGCGGTCATATAAGCCAAAGCCCGTGAAGTTTTCGTAGGTCTCGATATTGTCGGCGAGCCGGTTCACAAGACGATAGAAAAGCTTGCGAACAAGGAACATGGGCGCGGCTTCTCGGCTTTTATTCTTAACCGCGATCACAATTGGGAAGCCGTTCTCCCACTGCTCGATCAACTGCGCGAGAATTTCCGGAGGATCCTGCAAGTCCGACATGAGGACGGCAATGGCGTCTCCCCGTGCATGAAAAAGCGCGTGCATGGGAGAGCGCACGTGCCCAAAATTCCGCGCGTTTCGAATCACTTTGACATTCGAGTCGCCAGCGGCAATTTCACTAAGCACCTGAAACGTGCAGTCTCGCGAAGCGTTATCGATAAAGATATGCTCGTAGCGATAGCGGCCCAGGTTCAGCATGAGCGCACGCACCCGCTCATACACTTCCCGCACATTGCCTTCCTCGTTGAAGCAAGGCGTAACCACGCTAATCGTTTTCAACTCGTGTGAGTTCGTCACTTGCCGCTTCCCGCCTTGGCCGCAAGCGCGGCAGGCTGCGGAGCGAGTCCGCGGTGGTAGATCAATTCGGTGAGCGAAGGAATATTGGCGTAGGGGCTGTCAATTGCATCGATCATAACGGCTTGATCTTTCGCCACGGCTTTTCTTATCACTTCGCCCCGCATTAACTCGCGGCAAGAAATTTGCCCCTGTTGCAGCGGAATCGCAAGATATACATCGGCATCCTGCAAAACATGGCCAATCGGGAGATCGTGCCGTGCATACACGCCGCGCACCAGCGAGTCGAGATAGGAAATCTCTTTTTGCGGCGGAAGACGCTTCTGCGTACCCGGCGCTCCGCACATGCGTTTGGCGCGATGAAACGCCTTGAACCACGTATCCACCTGTTCCGGCACCGAACAGTAAGGAGAAACCGTGGTACCTTCGGTTTGGATATCGATATGGCGCTCAAATGTGCGCGCGCCCTTCGCGTACGCCATGAGCATGGAAGAAGTCCAGTCATGATACTCATGCGTCGAGAAGCCGATTGTGTGGTGCGGATAGCGGTTCCGTAAAAAATCGATCTGGTTCAGTTCAATCTCGGAGTCTTCCGATGGATACAGCGAGACGCAATGATTGATCGCCAGCGGAATATGGCGATTTGAAAAGAAAGTCACGAGGTCGTCGATATCCTTGAGCGACGAGCCTCCGGTAGAAACGATGGCCGGTTTTTTTGTCTTGGCGATCCTCTCGATCAAAACCCAGTCGTTGCAATCCGAGCTGGCGATCTTAAGAATTGGAATGCCAAGCTCGCAGCAGAAATCGACCGAGCTTTCATCGAACGGAGTTGCCATCGGAATACAACTAGCCGCCCGTATGGCCTGCACCAAGGTGGCGAAGTCTTCCGTCCGCAAGCGCGTGTCGATGGTCTTCTTGATGTATCGGATGTCCTCGCGCCGGCGAAAGTCCTTGTGAATGAAGGTGTCAACATCGCGCAGTTGCAGCTTGATGGCCGCGCGCACGTTGTTGAAGCGCACCACCTGCGCATAATCGCTGATGATCTTCAATCCGCGCTTGAGATCGCCCAGGTGGTTATTAGCCATTTCCAGGACAAATAACTCATCGAATATGTCGTTGCCCATCATATAGTCAGTGGCCCGCCCGCTTCGTCTTAGATAGACGCATTACCGTTATGGTAATGTCCTTATTCCTTGATGACGTTGTCCATTAGTTCAGTCTCTTCCAGGAATGGGTACATGTCCTCCAGGTTGGGTGAAACGATGCGCCCATCGGATAATTGCCGTGCCTTGGATCGAGGTTCGAACTCCTGGGTTGGATCGAGCGCAACATCAATCAGCGCCGGACCATCCGCGGCGAGCGCCCGTTCGATCTGCTTGAACTGGGAATCGCGGTCGATGCGAACGGCCGGAATTCCGTAGGCCCCGGCGATTTTCACCATGTCCGGGAACGAAACGCCGCTGTCTTTCCCGGCTCCGGCCACGCGGCCGAAGAAGGCGGATTGTGTCATGCACATAGAGAGATATCCGGAGTTATTCAGGACAACAATCTTGATGGGCAAGCGATGATGAACAATCGTTTGCAGTTCCTGAAGATTCATCTGCATGCTGCCGTCTCCGGCGAGGCAGATGACTCGTTTGCCGGGCCGGGCGAAAGCGGCGCCGATGGCGGCGGGTAAGTCGTAGCCCATGGAGGCGGAGCCGGAGTTAGAGACTAGCCGTTGCCCTTCCTTGAGCCGCAGGGTTTGAAACGGAACAATACAGGCGGTGGCATTTCCGCAAACGACAATGTCGTTGTCGTTGAGCTGTTGTGAAAGCCATTCGATGACGTAATAGGGATTTAGAGGTGGTCCGGGTTTACGTTGGCTGTCACGAACGGTGGGATAGCGCTGGAAGCGTTCGCGGCACCAGGAAAGCCACTGATCATGACGGCCCGAGCGGTGGTGGACGCGGTCGCATTCACGGAGCATGGCCTGCAGAAACAACTTGAGATCGGAGTGTACGGCCATGTCTGGCCGCACCGTTGGCTTCTCGAATTCGGCAGGGTCGATATCGACTTGGATCTTATACGCGCCCCGCGCGAACGATTGCCAGTTGTAACTCGTCTGGCGAATGGTGAGCCGCGACCCTAGAATGAGCAGGAGATCGGCGCTTTGCACGGCAAAGTTTCCGGCGCGGTCGCCGATTGTGCCCTGCCGCCCGCAAAAGAGGGGATCGTGCGATGCGATGACGTCGTGAGTCCATGCTGTGGTGACGGGTGCTCCGAGGCGGCTAACAAGGGCGCGAAACTCGTCGACGGCGCGAGCTGCACGTACGCCCGTGCCGGCAAGGATTACAGGCCGTTTTGCGGCTTCGATGCGAGCGAGAATTTCCCCACAGATGTCGGGGAGCAGGGAATGATCCGTAAGAGGGTCATCCTCGGCCGGATCGTAAGGGCGAAGGGCGGCCGGATTGATGGCGGCGGCTTGCACATCCACCGGAATATCGAGCCAGCAGGGACCCGGTCGCCCGCTTTGCGCCAGATGCCACGCGCGCTCCAGATGAAATCGGATCGAGGCTGGGTCGTCGATGAATGCCGTGTATTTAGTGATATTCGCAGCCATTGAGAGGATGTCGGCCTCCTGGTCGCCGAGCTGGCGCAGCTCGGTCAAGCCGAGTGAGCGCATGCAGGTTTCGCGTTTCACTTGGCCGGAGATCACGAGCATGGGAATGGAATCGGTCCAGGCACCGAACACGCCGTTGAGCGCATTGATGCCGCCGGGGCCGGTCGTGACGTTCACCACGCCGGGCCTTTCGGTGATTCGCGCATAGGCCTCGGCGGCCATCGCCGATGCCTGCTCATGGTGATTGCAGACGTAGCGAATACGCGCTTCCTTCCCGATGGAGTCGTTGAGGTGCATAGCGCCCCCGCCGGTTACCAGGAAGATGTGGCGCACATCCCAATCTGCGAGTTGCTGTGCGATGTAGTCGGAAAGTTTCATGGCAGAGCCGCGGCCATTTCTGGCCCCTTTCTTCGGACGAAGACGTCTAACTCGCTGAATTCCACATCATGATCGTAGGATTGAAGTTTGTGCCGCAGCGCGAAGATTGGCATGCGCGTGCAGTCATTCTTGAGAAAAATCATCAAGTCAAAATCGTCGGTTTCCAGGGAATGCGAGATTGCGGGAAGATTGCTCAAAGCAAATGAACTGCCGGGATGCCACCAAATGGGCAGGCCTTTGGGCGGCCGCCGGTCGAAGGCTGCATAAGAAAACTCCATCCGCGGTCCAAAGAAAACATTCGCGGAAGGATACTTTTCGAGCGCCTTGTCAATCTGCCCGAGCACTTTGGGAAATCTCGGGCCGGTATGGAGGCCCGCGAAGAATCCGCCTGGGATTTCCTGAGTCTGAACATTTTCGAAAAATCTCCCTTCGCCAATTCCACGAACCCTCAAGCGCGTGATTCCCCAATAGACCGAAAGAGTGGCAAGGAATACAAGCAGTGTTACCACAACCCCATATCCCAGTCCGTCATACCGGCGGCGGCTCCAGGGGCGGAATGCCATCACTGCAAGTGCGACAAGAAATGGGGTCAGATCCGACGTTTTCAGTTCATAGTTCATGCTTGCCATGGCGACGCTGGTAATGGCCGTCACGACACAGCAAGCGTATTCGCGCCAGTGCTCACGCCACTCTTTTCTTGCGCGAACCAGCACGCAGAAGAACAAGAGAACGGCGATAGCAATCGAGTCGCTCCAAATCGTCCACTCGACGGAGTTCAGATCCGTGAGCCCAACCATTCTGAAAGGGTTCCCGCGTGTCTCCGCGATGCGCGCATAAGTTTGAAGAACGGCAACAGGATTGAGGCCGTGGAGCGAGCAGATCATCGCCGCGGACGCTGCCGCTAGAAGCAGAGTAGCCAACGCACGCCACCGCTGGGTTGCGTTGCGACTAACAAGAAGAAAGACAACACAGAGTCCAATGGGCCATGCGTTCGGCTTGCTGAGCGTCAGGCAGGTAAGCGAGGCCAGCAACAAAAGCCAGGAGCGCATTTTGCTTGGGTGCGCCAAACAGACTAAGGCCGAGATGAAGACCATCGCTCCGACCAGGCTTGTCATTGGGTTATGCCACCAGAAAGAGCACACCACGGTGGTGGCTAACTCGCACGCGATGCTTAACGCGGCGGCCAGCGGGGAAGGGAAGCCAAGAATGCGGAATTGCGCGTTCAGGAAGAGAAACGACAAAACCGCAAAGCAAGCCATGAAGATCACAAAGGAAGACCACCGAACTCCAAAGAGCAAAAACGCATACCTGTCACCCAACAGGAACAGTGGTGGGAGCGTGCAAGGATAATCTCGGAAGGGAACCAGAGAACTCAGCTGAAGCCAACCGGCTTCGATCATCACACTGTGGTCGTATCCGCCAAACTGCCGCATGCCCAGCAGCCAAATCGATGCGGCCAGCGCCACGACCGCAGGCCCATCCAGTATCCAACTGCGCACGCGGATAGTCGGAAAAGCTGCGCCGAAGCGGTTCAGCAAAGACAGAACCAGAACCGAAATACCCGCAACCAGCAGATACTCTGCCACGATCGTTTCGGAGGTTCGTATGTCGCGTTGCACGTGCGACCAATGCCATGCCGACGAGGCGGCGAACAGCGCGGCGGCGACAATGAACGCTCCACGAAGATCGAATCCGCGGGCGCGACTCGGTGTGGGAGCTTTCGCAAGTTGGACGGCAGCGCTAGACACCAGCGCCTCGCGCGTTGTTGGCGTGTGCTGGTGCGTGTTTGTGCGCGAACCAGGAGTAAGTGCGGCGGATGGCTTCTGGCAGGGGAATTTCCGCTGAAAGGCCCAACTCCTCGCGCGCACGCGCTGTCGATGGCACATAGCGATGAATTGACGCTCCGGCGACCGGCGCAGCGGCACGGCTGATACCCGCATTGCACGGAACTGCTGCACTCACTTCATCGGCAAGCTCAGCAATATTCAGCGCATCTTCGGAACCTATGTTGTAGGCGCGGCCAGAGCGGCCGTTGAAAAGCGTCGTCCAAAGCCAGACCGTAAGGTCGGAAGCGTAGAGATAGGACCGGACTGCTGTTCCGTCACCTTTGATCTGGATCGGCCCGCCGCGCAACGCATCCGAAATAAAGTTACCGATGGCAAAATGCGCATCCATTTGCATATACGGGCCGACAAACGCAAAGCAGCGCGCAATGGGTGTCGCCATGCGCGGCGAAGCGGCGAGCGCGCAGAGCAACTCGGCGGCGCGTTTTCCTTCCGCATAAGCCGAGCCTCGATCGAGAGGATCGGGACCTCCGCTATAGGTTTCGCGGACGTGCGCCAACTCACTAGGCTGTGTGCCGTAAACCGCGCCCGAGCTGACAAAAAGAAATCTCGCTACGTTAGCGGCGCTGGCGCAGCGCAGCGTCCCCCGCGTCCCTTCAACGATAGTGTCGAACATTACGAGCGGCGCTTCGCCATTCAACCGCGCGCTCGCTTCGGTCGCAGCGTGGATGACATGGGAAAACTCGCCGGAAGGGAAGTCGCCGTGACGAACATCGGCCGCGTGCAATGTGATCGCGGGATTCGCAGCCAGATGGGGTGCTTTCTGCGCGAGCGCTGCCGGATTTCGCGACAACGCAACCGCCTGCGCGTTGAGATGTAAACTCTGGTTCGCCCAGGCGAAACTCTCCAGCAGCCAGCACCCGAAAAAGCCGGTGGCGCCCGTGATCAGAATCCGTCCGCCGCGCAAATCGCTCCACAGGCATTCGGTGCGAGCTAGAATATTATCGAGTTCGTCGGCGAGTCGGTTCGTCATTGTCTTCGCTTACGCTCCCTGAGCGGCCGTCTTCCGCAGTTGATGGAACACGTCCGCCATGTAATGGAGCATCTCCTTCGTAATTCCCGGATACAGACCAACCCAGAAGACGTTGTTCATCACGAAGTCGGTGTTGGGCAGATCGCCGATTACGCGCCGCTTGATGTCGCGGTAGGCGGGTTGGCGGAGCAGGTTTCCACCAAAAAGCAGGCGCGTCGCGATTTTCTTCGACTCGAGAAACTGGGTTACACGATTGCGTGGGAATGGCGAGTCCTGGCGCACAGCGAGAGGAAAGCCGAACCAGCAGGGATTGGAATTCGCGGTCGCTTCCGGCAGCACAAAGATGTCGTCGAGAGGCTTGAGGGCAGCGAGTAATTCGGCAAAGTTGTCGCGCCGCGCCGCCATAAAGCCCGGCAGCTTCTTCAATTGCGCTACGCCCAGCGCGGCCTGCATATCCGTGGCTTTCAGGTTGTAACCTATGTGACTGTAAGTGTATTTGTGGTCGTATCCGGTGGGGAGATCGCCACGCGTCCAGTCGAAGCGCCGGCCACACGTGTTCGATATGCCCGGGTCGCACCAGCAGTCGCGTCCCCAATCGCGAAACGAATCCACTAGTTTTTTCAAGGCCGGCTGCCGTGTCAGTACGCATCCGCCTTCGCCCATGGTGATATGGTGCGCGGGATAAAAGCTGGTCGTCGCCAGATGGCCGAAACTTCCAACCGGCCGTCCTTTGTATGTCGAGCCGACCGCATCGCAGCAATCTTCGATTACCCACAAGTTATGCTTGCTGGCGAAAGCCATGACCGCGTCGAGATCAAATGGATTGCCGAGCGTGTGCGCAAGAACGATGGCCCGCGTGCGCTCCGAGACGGCAGCTTCCAGTTGCGTGGCGTCCACGTTGTAAGTCGGGAGCTGAACGTCGACAAAGACGGGTACCAGCCCGTTCTGAATAATTGGATTGACCGTCGTCGGAAAACCTGCGGCGACCGTAATGACTTCATCGCCCCCCCGCAGCGCGCGATCGGCCAGAGACGGGGAAGTGAGACAGGACAGCGCGAGCAGATTGGCCGACGATCCTGAGTTCACAAGCGATGCACAACGTAGGCCCATGAACGCCGCAAAATCCCGCTCGAATTCGGCAGCGAAACGTCCGGTCGTAAACCATGCATCGAGCGACGCTTCAACCAGGTGCTCAATCTCCGTCGAATCGAAGACCTTGCCGGAAACTGGCACACTGCTCTGGCCGGGCGAGAAAAGCTGCGGCACGAGCGCGGCGTCATAGTACTCCCGTACAAGAGCGCCGATTTCGTCTCGGAGTTGGCGTGGAGTCTTGTGCATGAGGACTATCCCGCCGCGTTGGCCATTGCCGCAGCTTTGCTGTCGTTGGAGCAACTCGACGCGCCCAGAAAGTCGCGATACCACGCCACGGTCCGATCCAATCCGGCATCGAGTGTGAACTGCGGTTGCCAATTCAGCACCGTGCGGGCGCGCTCTGCACACAGATATTGGTGACGAATTTCGTTGCTGGCCTGATTGAAAATCTCCGGCCGGAGCGCGGAGTTCATTTTTGTCAGGACCAGGTCCACCATTTCAAGCACGCTGATCTGGCTCTCGTTTGAAAAGTTGAAGGCCTGCCCGCGCAGGGCAGAGTCCGTGGCTAGCCGTTCGGCCAGCAGCATGTAGGCTGCCGCTCCATCTTCAATGTAAAAATAGTCGCGGACGAACTTACCATCGGAACGAATTACCGGGCGTTCTCCCCGTAGCACGGAACGAATGGTGCCCGGCACCACGCGATTCCAGTTCAAATCGCCTCCGCCATAGAAGTTTCCGCAGCGCGTAATGGCCACCGGCAGACCATAGGTGTGAGCATAAGTCTGTGCGATCAGGTCGGCGCATGACTTACTTACGTCGTAGGGATGGCGCCCCTGCAATGGCATGACTTCGTTGTATGGCAGATGTTCCTGATCGCCGTAGGCTTTGTCAGACGAAGCCATGACGACCGAAGAAACCTTCGGTGATCGCCGGCAGGCTTCCAGCAGATTCCACGTCCCGCCAATATTGGCGGAAAAGGTCGATACCGGATTCCGATTCGCGATTCCAACAATGGTCTGCGCCGCCAAATGAAAAACGACTTCCACTTCGTATTCCCCGAGTGCCCGCTCCAGGAGGTCGCGATCGGTGATGTCGCCGCGAACCACGTTCACTTGCTCAATCCGCCGGCTTCGCACCAGGTCGCTTTGCGGAACCCAATCCCGCACCAGGCAGGCCACATTCGCGCCCGCATCTAGCAAGCGCGGGACAAGCCATGAGCCGAGCAGTCCTGTTGCTCCGGTAACCAGAACCGCCCGATCTTGCCAGAACGAGTTCACTTCGCCCCCGCTTTCTTGGCTGCGGCCAAACCCTTTTCGTCCGGCCAAACCTTCCATGGGGTCGTGTCACTGGCCCACAGTTCGTTGAGATATTGGTATTCGCGATACGTGTCCATCGCGTAGAAGAATCCGTCGTGCCGATATGCCATAAGTTGACCTTCGCGCGCCAGTCGCTCCAACGGTTCGCGCTCAAGAATGCAGTTCGGGCCACTCAGGTAATCAAGTACGCGGCGGTTGAAGACGAAAAACCCGGCGCTGATCAGGCCATTCGCCTGGGGCTTCTCCATGAAGCGCTGCACTTGACCTTTGGTGTCGGCTTCGAGCACGCCGAAGCGCGAAACTGGAGGTACCGATGTGACCGTCGCCAGGCGTCCATGCTGGCGGTGAAAGTCGACCAGGGAACTTATGTTTACGTCACTGAGGCCGTCGCCGTAAGTTAGAAGAAACGTGTCATCGTCGTCGAGATAACGAGCCACACGCTGCAAGCGCCCGCCCGTCATAGTGTCCAGGCCTGTATCGGCCAGAGTTACAGTGAAGTCCTGCTCCTGGTGAGCGCCCATGAACTCAACATGTGACTTACAGCCCAGAGAGATTCGGAAGTCATTGTTCATGGCTTCGTAGTTCAGGAAGTAGTCTTTGACCATGTTGCCGCGATAACCAAGGCACAGAATGAACTCGCGCATTCCATAGTGGGCGTACATCTTCATGATGTGCCACAGAATGGGCCGGCCGCCTATTTCGACCATAGGCTTGGGCCGGAATTCGGTCTCCTCGCGGAGGCGCGTTCCGAGTCCGCCACACAGAACAACTACCTTCATAGCTGAGTTCCTTTCACCGGTCGGCGGAGAGAATGATTCGCGTCTTTCTCAGACTTGGTTACCTGACCGGTTACTGACAGCCTGCCAATCAGTTATCCCACACGCGCAGGCTTAAGGCAGGATTACGGAAGTCACCAGGCGTTGCTAGAAGCAGACGGGCAAGCAGGGTTAAAGGGCTTCAGAGTCCGTGTTCGAGCACCTAGGCCGAGCGCCCAGGCAAGGATCGATGGCTCACAAAGCGGAAACGCGGAAGGTACTATGGTTACCAGCCGAGCATTACCAGCGCGAGCGCACGCTAACCGAAGACTTAGAGCCCCTGCGCGCGGCGTTTAGGAAAGATGTCTCCAACGCGCCGGATTTCGGCGCCCACGCCCTTCAGCTTTTCTTCAATGTTTTCGTAGCCGCGATCGATGTGATATACGCGATCGATGATCGTTTCGCCATCCGCCACCAGCGCGGCGAGGACCAGCGACGCCGACGCCCGCAGGTCGGACGCGAGCACGGCAGCGGCGCTCAACGGCGTTTTTCCGCGCACGATGGCGCGTCGTCCCTCGATTTTGATGTTCGCGCCCATGCGCACCAGTTCCTGTGCGTGCATGAAGCGAGTCTCAAAAATATTCTCCACCACAACCGAACTCCCCTCCGCCTGAGTCGCCAGCGCCATGTATTGCGCCTGCATGTCGGTAGGGAAACCGGGATATTCTTCGGTGTTCAGGTCCGCCGCTTTGAGCGGATGATCGCCCATCACGCGAATGGAATCGGGCTTCACGGATGTCTTGACGCCGGTCTCGGCGAGCTTCTGCAACACGGCGGTCAGTTGAAGAGGGTCGCAGCCCGACACACTAAGATCGCCGCCCGTCAGAGCGCCGGCAATGATGAACGTGCCGACCTCTATGCGATCGGGAATGATTCGATGCCGTGCGCCATGCAGCCTGCTCACGCCCTTCACATGAATGGTTGCCGTGCCCGCGCCTTCGATCTTCGCGCCCATGGAATTGAGCAGAGCGGCCAGGTCGGCGACCTCGGGCTCGCGCGCACAGTTCTGCATAACAGTCTCGCCGTCGGCGAGCGTGGCGGCCATCAGCAAGTCTTCTGTACCAGTGACGGTGATCTTGTCGAAAACGATTTCCGCACCTCGAAGGCGGTCAGCGGTTGCTTCGATGTAGCCGTGTTCCTGCGTAATCTTCGCGCCCAGCCGCTCCAGTCCCTTGATGTGCAGATCGATCGGCCGCGCTCCGATTGCGCACCCGCCGGGCAAAGAAACGCGCGCGCGCCCACAGCGGGCAACCAGCGGTCCCAGCACGAGTGTAGATGCGCGCATGGTTTTCACCAGCTCATAAGACGCTTCGGGTGCAACCAGCGTCTTCGCGCAGATAGTTGTCCTATGCTGCGCGCGCCCGTAACCGAGTTCCACCTCAGCACCCATCGCGGAGAGTAGCTTGCGCGTGGTTTCTATGTCGCGCACGTGCGGAATATTTTCCAGAACCACCGGCTCTTCGGTGAGCAGCGCAGCCGCCATACACGGGAGCGCGGCATTTTTCGCCCCGCTGATACGGACCGTACCCAGTAGAGGATTGCCGCCGCGAATTATGAGTTTGTCCATAGATGATGAATTTCGAACTGTGCCATGTCGGCAGGCGAAATCAAGGTTGATTCATTTTAGCCGCGTCGGGAAGAGGATGCTCGGCTAGAGGTGTTAATCCCAAAGGCACAGTCTGCCTCAGCGTGAGATCGCAGGTCAGGCAGAGCTTGGTCCGGTTGATTGTTTTTGACTGCGCACACCCGCCGAGGCAATCGCATTCCTCACGTGCCCTCGCGCCTGTTTCAGTGCGATGAGTGCGCGTGCGCGCGTCACTCCAGCCTTAGCCATGACCAATGCCACCGGCACGCTGTTATGTGCGGATTTCAAAAGCTTGCGCGCCGCCGCACCATCAATTCCAGCGGCCTGCTCAAGAATGCCGATGCCGCGCGCCGCCAGCTTCTCGTTCTTAAGGTGCAGGTTGACCATCAGATTGCCATACACATAACCAAGCCGCGTCATGGCGCCTGTGGTGAGCATATTCAGAATCATTTTTTGCGCCGAGCCCGCCTTCATGCGAGTGGAGCCGGCGACCACCTCGGGCCCCACCTCGGCCACAATGCCTATGTGTGCTGCCTTTTCGAGCGGCGAATTGTGGTTGCAGACGACGGCCACGGTTTTTGCGCCATGTGATCGCGCATATTCGATTGCCGCAATGGTGAACGGCGTTCGTCCGCTGGCGGCCACGCCAACGACCACGTCTTTGCCGCGCGGCTTTTTCTTTGCGATTGCCTCGCGTCCCAGTGTGCGAGAGTCTTCGCTCGCTTCAACCGCTTCTGCCAGCGCTTTCGATCCGCCGGCAATAATGAACTGAACCATCTTCGGATCGGTGCCGAACGTTGGGGGACATTCCGCGGCGTCAAGCGCCGCGATGCGCCCGCTGGTACCCGTACCCACATAAATAAGACGTCCGCCTTTGGAAAGCGCGCCCGCAATCCAGCCAATGACTTGCGCGATCTGTGGCAGCGCTCGTTTGACGGATGCGGCAACATGCGCGTCTTCAGCATTGATGATGCGTGCAATCTCCAACGCCGACCTATAGTCCAGATCGGTCGATGCCTCGTTGGTCTGCTCCGTTTCCAGTATGCGAAGGCCTGCCTTCCCGGCTTTGCGCGTCACAGGGGATTCTCCGGTTGCAGCGCCTCAACCACCGCATCGTGGAATGCGGGGCGCACCCGCTTGATGGCCTGGTTCTGGCAGTCGGGCCAGGTGCGGTTGGTGAGCAGAGTGACCGAAAGCTGACGCTCGGGATCGATCCACAACGAAGTTCCCGTGTACCCGAGATGCCCAAACGATCGCGCCGAAAAATAGTTTCCCGATTGCGACGGGGCTGAACGAGTGTCCCATCCAAGTGCGCGAGACGTGCCGTTGGGCGCAGCCTCCCGGCGAGTAAAAAGTTCGACCGTGGCAGCCCACAGAATGGGATGTCCGCCATTGAGCATCGCGTGCGCAAAACGGGCAAGATCTTCCGCGATCGAAAACAACCCGGCATGTCCCGCCACGCCGCCGATCACGCTCGCATTTTCATCCTGTACTTCGCCCTGCACAATGCCGTGGCGGAATGTGCGATCGTCCGTCGTCGGTGGAATTCGCTCGCGCAGTTCCTGCGCCGGATTGAACGTCGTGTGCGACATGGCGAGCGGTCCAAACACTTCGCGCTGGCAAAAGGCATCGAGCGGCTCGTCGGCCAGTCGCTCCAGCGCAACGCCCAGAATGATGAAACCAATGTCACTGTACTCAGTGCGAGTCCCCGGATCGGCGGAAAGGCTGGTGGCAAATGCCGCGCGCAAGAGTTGGTCGCGCGTTGGCGCGCGAAGAAAAAGCCTTTCGTAGGCCGGCAATCCGGAACTGTGGGCGAGCAACATCCGCAGCGT
>JBAVYO010000247.1:0-18607 GCA_049698855.1 Terriglobales bacterium | reverse complement strand
GGCCACATTGTGTACCCAGTAGCGCCGAATGACGTGATCACCGGCAAAGTTCAACTGCAAATTGTGGTTGCGGCCAATGGTCTGGTGAAGCAGATTCATGTCCTCAGCGGCAAGCAACCGTTAGCCGAAGCTGCCGCGCAAGCCGTGCGCTTGTGGCACTACGCTTCCCTTGCCGGGACCAATCCCTTCAAAGAGCGCGAGACCAGCGTCACCGTGAGCTTTCTTGGCCCCGATGCCGTCTCTTTGCAGTTTCCGCGCGCGAACTCCATCGCGCAATCGTCTCAAGACAATTAGGGAAGCGCGCTTCCGAGGGCCACAGCTTTCTTCTTTGGGTATCGTTTTTGGTCGATTATTGGGCGAGTATCCAGGTTGCCACTTTTTCCATTGCAACTGGAGACATCGTTTCTTCGATCTGGGCGTACTCGGCCGGCGCCCCGCTCTTTGCCGTCTGAAAAAGATGGTTCAAGCCCACCAATTCATCAACTTCAAAGTGCTTGTTGCCGCCTGCTGCGAGCGCCGCGCGAATGGCTGCCAAATTCTGCTTGGGCGGGACCTGCATATCTTTCTCGCCATTGATTGCCAGCACAGGGCAGGTGACTTTACGAAGGGCGGCCGCCGGATCGTAACTGATGAAGTAACGGAACCATGGAGTGGTGATTTCGCTTATCTCAGCTTCGATCCGTGCCTCCGGAATGTCGCCAGACAACTTCTCCTTTAGCTCACGTTCCAGTTTGGCTTGGTCCTTTTCCGTTTCCACAAGCGTAAGGATCTCCCGCTCGCTGGCAGCGTCTCTCTCAGCTTCCTGGTGGCTCTTGCCGCTCGATTCCCCTATGGCCTCGACTTGTTCCACCAGGATTTGATCGCCGGGAACGCCTGAACCCGCCATCATCACGATGAAACCCACATCCGAATTCCGCGCTGCGACCATGGGCGCAATGATGCCCCCCTCGCTGTGGCCAACCAATCCGATTTTTCGGGAGTTCACCTCCGATCGCGTTTTCAGGAAATCGACACCCGCTTCCGCATCGGTGGCAAAATCGGCTGTGGTGGCATTGGCGAACACGCCTGTGGATTTGCCGACTCCCCGATCATCGGCGCGCAGCACAACGATGCCTCTGCGCGTCAGGTAGTCGGAGAGGACCAGGAAGGGCTTGTGGCCAAGCAGACTTTCATCCCGATCTTGCGGGCCAGATCCCGTAATTAGCAAGGCGGCTGGAAAAGGTCCTTGGCCTGCAGGAACAGTCAACGTAGCCGCCAGCCTTACCTTCTGGACTGTATTTTCGTAGACGACTTCCTCCTCGCGGTAGGGATATGGCTTGGTTGGATTCTGTGGCCGCTTTCGTTCCAACTCCGATTCGGTCTTTACCCGTTTCAGCAGCAGCGGCATCGTGCCTCGGCCTTGAGTCCACTTGCCGTCAATTGAAGACCGATCAGCAGCGACCTTGCCCTCGAAGACGCCGCCAATTTGCTTGGCTTCGATCTTCAATGACTCGCCTGTGCGGGCAATCGACGTCACGGGCATACCTTTCATACCTTGGTCGGGACTATCCAGGGTGGCAGTCAAACCGTCTTCCGTGTTCACAATGTGGAACACAACACGCAACTGAATTGCGCCTGTATCCAGTGTGCCCATCCAGGTCCCGTCGATATCGGATGGCGTAGCGGGTTTGTGCTCCGTTTTCAGGGGCACGGTTACACGGTTGAAATCGAGCGCCAATGATTGGCCCTGCGACCAATTCCCCGTGATCGAATTCCGATCGCTCGATACCTTCCCCTCGTACGTCCCATGTACCGCATCGACGGTCAAGTCGAGTTGATTGCCTTTTATCGAAATCGCACTGACGGGGATGCCGGTCGCGCCCTGATCGGGGCTATCCAATATTGCTTTCAATCCACCATCGGCGCCCTTGGTGATGTGTAGAACGAGCCGAAGTTCTCCCACACCGGTCTTAAGCGTGCCTTGCCAGTCGCCAGACATATCCTGCGCCCGGCTCGGACTCACGACCGTCACAATCAATGCCGCGAGAATAAACATCAGCTTCATGTTGCTTCCTTTCTCCGAAATGTTATTTCGCACGGATTACCTCCTGGCTGCTGAATATAAGAAATTATGGAGCGTGGATGAGCGAACCGTACACGATGCCGAAAGGGTTGACGTATCAACCTACCACTAAACGCCCGATAGCAAAGTGGCCGCCAATGCAGTCGCGAGAACGCAGTATCCTTCGACGCATCGCTGGCATCCATCCCTAAATGCGTTATCATGGTGCACCTTCAAAGAGTAAAATTGCCATTGCCGTCCGATCCGCAGGAGACCGGTTTGCCTTCCTTTGGCGAAAAACTCAAACTCGAACGCGAAAAGCGCAAAATCACTCTCGATCAAATTTCTTCCACCACTAAGATCGGCACCCGCATGCTCCAGGCTCTGGAGGATGAAAAATTCAATCAGCTGCCGGGCGGCATTTTCAACAAGGGATTTGTGCGTGCCTATGCCCGCACGCTCGGCCTTGATGAAGATCAGACCATCGCCGACTACTTGGAAGCCTCCGGCGAGGCTCCACCTCCCCGCACTGAACCGCCGATCCGGGAATCTCGCGACAATGCTCACCCACATATCGCACGCGAAGCGGAGAACGGCCGGCTCGAAATCCGCGCCGAACTCGCCTCTCACCAATTGCCATGGGGAGTTTTCGCCGTCATTCTGCTCCTTATCGCGCTCGGCCTCTCGCTTTGGACCCATCGTCGCCGCGAGCAGGAGCGCTTAGCCCGCCAGCCACAAGTGGCACAGCGTTCTGAGTCCCAAGGCTCGGGGCAAACCGCTTCGCCATTAGGCGCCGCTGCCTCTGCTCAGGCCTCGCCGGTCGGTGAGTCGAACTCATCGACCGCTCCGGTCACATCCACTCCGGGCGATAAACCCGCCAGCGCCTCTTCGCAGTCCGAAGGAAGCGCCGTGCCAGCATCTCCAGCGCCTGGTGAATTCGTGGTTGCCATTCGGGCACGAGACGAGAGCTGGTTGTCCGTCATGGTTGACGATAAGCCCAGCGGTGCCGAAACCCTGGAGTCCGGCGATGAGCGCACATTCCACGGCCGCCAGCGGATCGTCGTCAAGGTGGGCAACGTTGGGGCTCTCGACTTCCGGCTCAACGGAAGACAGCTTCCCGTCGGAGGCGACGTTGGCGAGGTAAAGACGATCACGATCGGCCCGGCAGGCGTCATCACTGCTCCGTCGGCTCCCCTTTTCCAGTAGTCGGATCAGACTTCCCTGCCCTTTCTTTTCTCTCGTTTGCTGCTGGCCCACATCCGTTCAATGCGCCTTGCTCCCGCTCGATGAACATGCCCTATGGGGTCGCCCAATTTCATTGCGCTCCTGCCACCATCTCTGGTACCGTTTTAGAGATATAAGTGCCAGATCCCGGTTAAGAGCCTGCGGCGTTTTAGGCCCACCTTATTGCTCATGACCGTTCGATGTCACCCGAGGAGAAACCAGCTTGCCAGCAAAAAATCGCTTCCTATTTACGTCGGAATCCGTAACCGAAGGCCATCCCGATAAGATTGCGGACCAGATTTCCGACGCCATTCTCGACGCCTGCCTGCGCGAAGACCCAACCAGCCGCGTCGCCTGCGAAACCCTGACCTGCACCGGGCTCGTCGTCATTGCCGGCGAAATCACGACGAAAGCTTACGTCGATTTTCAGAATACGGTCCGCGGCGTCGTGCAATCGATCGGCTACGACAACGCCGTCTACGGCTTCGATTCCAACACCTGCGCCGTGATTTCCAGCATCAACAAGCAGTCTGGCGATATCGCCATGGGCGTAGACACCGGCGGCGCCGGCGACCAAGGCATGATGTTCGGCTTCGCCTGCAATGAGACGCCTGAGCTGATGCCAATGCCAATTTCCCTGGCGCACAAGCTCACGCAGAAACTTTCCGAAGTCCGCAAGAACGGCACCTGCTCTTACCTCCGCCCCGACGGAAAATCACAAGTTACAGTTGAATACTCCGCGCCCGGCAAGGTGAAGCGCATCGATGCGGTCGTTGTCTCGACACAGCATTCCGAGAGTGTGAGCAATGACGAGTTGCGCGCCGATATTTTGAAGCACGTGATCCAGGCCGTCATACCCGCCAACCTGCTCGACGAGGATACTAAGTACCACATCAATCCGACGGGACGGTTCGTCATCGGCGGGCCCATGGGCGACTCCGGGCTCACGGGACGCAAGATCATCGTCGACACCTATGGCGGCATGGGCCGTCATGGCGGCGGCGCGTTCAGCGGCAAGGATCCGACCAAGGTCGACCGGTCGGCGGCCTACATGGCGCGGTACATTGCCAAGAACATTGTGGCTGCGGGTCTGGCGGAACGTTGCGAGGTGCAGCTTGCGTATGCAATCGGCGTGGCCGACCCCGTCAGCGTACTGGTCGATACGTTCGGCACCGAGAAAGTGGACGCTTCGGTCATCCCCGATCTGGTCCGGGCGAACTTCAAGCTCAAGCCGCGCGAGATTATCGAATCGCTGAACTTGCGGCGTCCGATTTATCGCAAGACAGCGGCGTACGGCCACTTTGGCCGCGACGACTCCGACTTCACGTGGGAAAAGACCGATAAGGCAGCCAAGCTCGCCGAAGCCGCCGGCCTCAAGCACCAGGAGCACGCCGGAGCAAGAAAATAACCAAGGTCGGAGGTTCGAGGTCGAAGGTTTAGGGACCCGAACCGCCACAGTGCGAAATCGAAAAAATCAAGAGCAAGCAAGAAATGAGATTGAGGTCGGATGTAGCCTCTGCAATCTGACCTCGAACCTCTGACCTCTTGCTCATCCGGGGATAGGAGAACATGGCGACATCTACGATTACCAGCGACGTTAAGAATTTTGAACTTGCCGATCTTGGCAAAAAGCGCATCGAGTGGGCGAACCAGTCGATGAAGGTCCTGCAGATCATTCGCAAGGAGTTCATCAAGAATCAGCCGCTCAAGGGCATCCGCATCTCGGCCTGCTTGCACGTCACGGCCGAGACCGCGAATCTTATGATCTGTCTGCGCGACGGTGGCGCCGATGTAGCTCTCTGCGCTTCCAACCCGCTCTCCACGCAGGACGACGTGGCCGCCAGCCTGGTGCGCGACTACAACATACCCGTCTTCGCCATCAAGGGCGAAGACAACGATTCCTACTATTCGCACATCATGGCCGCGCTCGACCACAAGCCGCAAATCACCATGGATGACGGCGCAGACCTGGTAGGGGTCTTGCACACCAAGCGCACCGCCGAATTGGCAAATGTGCTTGGGGGCACCGAAGAAACCACCACCGGCGTCATTCGCCTTCGCGCCATGGCCAAGGAAGGTGTGCTGCGCTATCCCATCGTCGCCGTCAACGACGCCGACACCAAGCACTTGTTCGACAATCGCTATGGCACCGGACAATCGACGATTGACGGCATCATTCGCGCGACGAACTTCCTGCTCGCCGGATCGAAGTTCGTGGTCGCCGGCTACGGCTGGTGCGGACGCGGTCTCGCCTCGCGCGCGCGCGGCGCTGGAGCCGAAATCATCGTCACCGAAGTCGATCCGACAAAAGCGCTCGAAGCCGTGATGGATGGCTTCCGCGTCATGTCAATGGATGAAGCGGCCAAGCTCGGCGACGTCTTCTGCACTGTGACTGGCAACAAGAATGTGCTCGCCAAGCAGCACTTCGAAGCAATGAAAGACGGCGCGATCATTTCCAACTCGGGCCACTTTAACGTGGAGATCGACATTCCGTCGCTCGAAAAAATGTCCAGTTCGAAGCGCACCACGCGCACCTTTGTCGAGGAGTACACGATGAAGGATGGCCGCCGCATCAACCTCCTGGGCGAAGGCCGCCTCATCAATCTGGCCGCCGCCGAAGGTCACCCCGCGTCGGTCATGGATATGAGCTTCGCCGACCAGGCTCTATGCTGCGAGTACATGGTGAAAAATCATGCCTCGCTTGAAAAGAGGGTCTATACAGTTCCAGTCGACTTAGACAAGCGCGTAGCCAAGCTGAAGCTGGAGTCGATGGGCATCAAGATCGACAGACTTACTCCCGAGCAGGAAGAGTATCTGGCAAGCTGGAATGAAGGCACATAGAGACAGTTGTCAGTGGCCAGTTACCAGCGGCCGGTAAGAGCGGTTGCGAGTTGAAGTCGAGTGCCCCATCCTTGTCGCGGTTTTGGCGACAGGATGGGGCCATTGACTTTGGGGACTTATGTGGCGCGGGCGCCCTCGCCCGCGGCCTTTGACTCTGGCAGGAATTGCGTAGGGACAGCTGCCCCGCTGTCCAGCGTCCCGGATCATAGGACCGTTTTTGTTTGTCCAGAAGGCAGGGCACCCTTGATCGCCGTACGATGAAAATGTAAGGAATGTATGCTAGTGTAAGGAAACGAGGTGGAGCAGCATGCAAAAGCAGGCGCGGATTACGAGCAAGGGCCAGATCACGGTACCGAAAGAAGTTCGGCGGCTGCTGGGAGTACGCGCCGGCGATCGTCTGGTTTTTGAGGGCGACGGAAAAGGTGTGCGCGTCCGTCCCGTCCGGACTAAAAGCGCGTTTTCCAAGTACCGAGGGATTGGCAATCCGGAAATCGAAACGGGACGCAAAGCCATCGGGCGCTGGCTGAGCGAACTGCGCGGAGGAGAGCTGCCCAGCAAATGACCACGGCGATTGACACCAATGTTGTCATCGCACTGTGGGACACCGATCCCGCGCTTAGTCTGGCGGCAGAAACGGCTCTGGAGGCGGCGTTTCGCCGCGGTAACCTCGTGGCCGCGGCTCCTGTATTTGCGGAACTGCTGGCCGCTCCGGGACGCACCGAGACATTCGTCAATCGCTTTCTCGATGAGACGGGAATCGCGGTCGACTGGAATCTGGATGAACCCATATGGAGATCGGCCGGACGAGCATTCCAGGCTTATGCTGTACGGCGGCGCAAGCAGCGCGATCCAGGATCTCGGCGCATTCTGGCTGACTTTTTGATTGGCGCGCACGCCGAGATGCGCGGATACCGGCTACTGACATTGGACGAACGGCTGTATCGGGCGGCATTTTCGAAACTTGCGCTCGCGTCGATTTAGACCTCGAGATCGCCCGCCAGACGGACACTTCCGCCGCCCTCGATGCAACGCGCCACACCGGGATGCAACACTGCGTGCACGAGTGACACGAGAAGGCAAGGTTTTAGCAAGCTTTTCCTTGAGGATTCTCCTTCGATTTTTACTGTTTGTCCTCGGTGCAGAACATCCCCTGGGAGGAGACCAGCAGTCGGGGGTATCCGTTACCTTCTACTTGTTTCCCAGGATTCCTTTTGGCTTCCGGGTCGCGCAGAATGGTATGTCCACAAAGTGCCCCTGGTTCAGGGCACCGGTCCATAAGCGCTAAGATGGTGAAGTGAAAGTCCCACGAATGAGGGCGATAGTATACGCAATCCTATCCGACGTTAACGCAAGAAGCTCATAAACCAAGAAGTTCATAAACAAAGAGTCCCGGCGCCAGGGGACCACATACCATCCACCCTTTGCAAATGAGTGGATTTCAGCACGGCGCTACGGAAGTCCGAATTTTCTCTCTGACGAACTCCTACCACGAACTCAGCGCCGAGCGCTTCCACGTATTCGTCGCCACGCAGACATACACGTAGTTCGCGTCGGCGCCAATTTGTCCCGCGGTGCACGGAGCCGACGAACTTGCCGGTGTCGCCAGATTTACGTGAAAACTTCCCGTCGTATAAACGCCCGTCGCGTTCACCTGAAGATTGCCGCCCGTAGCAGTATTGATCGTCAACTGTCCATTCGCATCGTTGATCATTCGCACATTATTCTGCGATGTCCCAAAACCGTTCAGGTCGATGTACGGAGTCGCTGAACTGTTTGCCGTGTTTCCTATATCCACAGAACCGTTCACAGCATCGCCATTCAGCAAAATATCTCCGAGATATAAGCTGGCTCCCACGATGTTACCCAGGCCATCGACCGAAAATAACCCCTGTCCGTTCTTGGAATATTGCAGCGCATACTGCCATGAGGCGTTCGGGCTGCTGTTTTGAATGAGAACGCCAGTGCCAAGCGCGCCATAATCGGCCGTATACACGGCACCAATATAGTCTCCGTTCACATGGTCGAGAACACCTTCCTGCACATCGATGCCGTAGGTGAGAACGTTTTGGACGGGATCGACAATCGAGGACGCAAATTCCGTGGCGGAGAGAAATCCATGCCCCTCGTTCTGCACGTTGACCAGGATTCCCGAAGAGTCCGAGTGCGGGGCGTTCTGGCGCACCAATATACCCAGGCCGTCCACCTCGCCCACTTTCCCGCCCGTCCACCAGTTGTCTTTTTGAATATTGATCGACATTCCGGTCTGCGCCGTCGCCGGACCATTGACTCCGCTGCCCAGTGCGTTTGCTGTAACGGTGGCCGCCGAACACGGCTTATCGATGCAGTTCAGAGCCACTGGTCCCACAACCAGAGGAGGTTTGCTTTTGGCCGTCTGCGCATGGGCAAACAGACTGACGGCCACCGGAGTCACGACCATGAAAATCAAGGAGAGGAAATGCCGCATAAGGCCTCCTGTGCAGCCTAAATTCTAGCCGCAGGCGCCTTGCGACCCAAACAGCCCGAAAGTCTCCTATGGAATGCGGCGCGTACGTTCCCTTCACTTCGAAACGCATCCTGTAGGGTATCGAACGACTTACGCCTTGCCGTGAATCTTTGCCCACCACCACCTCACGCCGACGAACAGGAAACGCCAGTCTTGAAAGAACTCCGGGGGCTTACCCTCAAAGGCGTGGCCGATGAACTGAAAGACCCATCCGATCAGGAACAGGGCGAGTGCATAGAGCAGCAGGCGATGGAGGAAGATGCCGGCCACAAGAACCGCGAGCGATAACAGAATGGTCGGGATGCCCAGCGTGTGACAAAGGCGGTTCATCGGATGCTGATGACTGGAGCTGTACTGCGCGATCCACTCGTCGTTGCTGCGTCCGCCTAGCACGCGAGGGATGATATCACGATCACGGCCTCGCAATCCGGAGATCGCAACTGATGGACGGAATACGCCTGCGGATCGCCTGTCCAAACATCCGCGACGCGAACTGCATGGTTTCTGGTACAAGGCATCTCCGGAAGATCAAAGGCCATCTCAAACGGGCCTGATGAGAAAGGGCGATCATTCGCACTTCGGTCGGGTGCTCAACATTGATGATCAAAGGAGTTTTCGATTATGCCAGACACAAAGAATCCCGTAGGGGAAGATCAGAAAAACCAGGCGGGAAAGAAAGAGAACAATCCGTTCAGCGAGCAAGAAAAGCACGGTGAACATTCCCAGCATCAGAAGCCGCAGAACGATCAGCAGCAAAAGGGCGGCGGGACACAGTCAGTGCCCCGGCGCGGACCTGGAAACGAGACTGAAAACGAAAGCGAAACCCAGGACAACGAAAAGACTCGCAAAAGCGCCTAGGCCGACTGACGCACGACTCAAGCAGGCCCGTCTCGATAAGCGGGTCTTTCCAGCACAGCTGCAAAACAGAGGGCTGGCAGCCTGGCTGCCAGCCCTCTTCCTATCTGTCCGGGAATCACTTAGCGCCCGTGACCGCCTCCGCCGTGGAACCCGCCTGAACCGCGGAATCCGCCTCCGTTGTGGGCGATCGCTGAACCGCGCCCGCGCCCTTCTCCGCCTCGCCCCATGACTCCGCGGCCGTTATATCCGCGGCCAACCGGCCCGCCGTGCCCGTAGAAACCGGGGCGGTAAACACCGTGGTCCCAGTAAGGGCGTCCCCAGCCGTGATACCACGGGCCGGCGCCGATGAAGATCCCACCGGAGAACCACTCCGGCCCATAGTAGCCGTAAGGCGCGCAGGCGTACGGATAATCGGGGTAATAGCCATAGGCGCAAACCGGCGCAACATATCCGGGGCCAATACCCACGCCCACTGGGCCGATACCTACGCCAATTCTGACCTGCGCCTGCGCGCATGCCAGCGGCAGGAGCATCAACACAGCGAACATCGTTGCATATCTCAGGTATTTCATGGTGAACCTCCTTCGTTCCCTTCCGGTGGTTCGCTAAAAGCGAGTTCGCCGGATTCTGAGGTCCTTCAGCTTTTCCTCTCTGAAGCGCCTACTCATTTGAACGCGGATGGGCCGGAAAAGTTTCGCGAAGTGGAGTGGTTGATTTCAGCCATCCTGCGTTAAATCAGCCACTTGCAAGGAAAGCGCCGAAGGCGTGGTATCGGCCTACGTATCGCCGGGCCGACCCATTACGTTCGTTTGTTCGAGCGTGAAGGTTTGGCTCCGTAATATCCGATAATGACAGTACGGATCCATATATGAGCACGTCAGCCAAGGTATTGCTAGTGGAGGATAGTAAGTTTCTGCGGATTGCGAACGAGCGCGTGCTTGCGAAGGCGGGATTCGATGTGTCGACGGCCGGCGACGGCGAAGAGGCATTGCGCGTGGCAAACGAAAAACTGCCCGACATAATCCTGCTGGACATGCTGATTCCAAAGATTAGCGGTCCCGAAGTGCTGAAGGCGCTGAAAGAAAACTCCGCGACGGTGCACATCCCCGTCATCGTGGTGAGCGCCCTGTCGCAGCGAAACGAAGAGAGACTTTTAAAGGAAGGCGCCGCGGCATACTTTGAGAAGGGCCAGTTAGATCTCGAAAAGCACTCCGACCGTCTGGTGTCGGCAGTGCAGAATGTGCTTCGCGACGCGGCTCGCTGAAGCGGCTAAACCCGCGGCTCCGCAACCGAAGCGGTAGAATTGGCTGCATGTATCACTACAATCCCGCGACCGCGCTCGAAGAACTCACCGAAGAAGCCACACTCCCCAATCCCGTCCATGTTCGGGACATGATGCTCCGCAGGAAGCTCAATACCGATCAGGCGCTGGAGTTAAACCGGACATTTCTCGAATACCAGAAATCGTTCGGCCAGACGCAGAAGCTTGGGAAAGAGATTTTGCTACGGCTCGCGGAATAATTCCGGCCTATACCGGACCACGATCGAGTGAAAATCCAGACTTCTCGCTCTTCCTCGCCTGCGGCCGCAAACGCTCGGAATGGCAAAATAAGAGGGACACCGTCGAACGAGATAGGCAATCCCCCACGTGCTGGTAGGCAGTCGGGTCACATCCACGCGGGCAAAAACAGCCCGCGCCACACTCCTACATTCATCGTTTACAATCGAACATTCCTTCACTTCAGGAAAAATTTCATAGGGAAACCCAACTATGCATCGGTGGTCTGAACTTTTTATTCCTACTTTGCGCGAGGCTCCGGCAGATGCCGAAGTCGCTAGCCACAAACTCCTGATCCGGGCTGGATACATTCGTCAACTGGGCGCGGGCATCTATTCCTTCTTGTTCCTGGGCAATCGCACCACGCAGAAAATCATGGGCATTGTCCGCGAGGAGATGGACAAAATCGGGCAGGAGTTTTACCTGCCGGCGCTCAATCCGCGCGACATTTGGGAAGAGAGTGGCCGCTGGACGGTCATGGGCGAGAACATGTTTCGCTTGAAGGACCGTAAGGGCGCGGATTTGTGTCTGGGCATGACGCACGAGGAGATCATGACCGACATCGCGCGCAAGGAGCTGCGCAGCTACAAGCAGCTGCCGCAAATCTGGTATCAGATTCAGACGAAGTTTCGCGATGAGCCACGGCCGAAGTCGGGCCTGCTGCGGGTGCGGCAGTTCATCATGAAGGATGCGTACTCGTTCGATCTCGATGCGGCTGGACTGGATGTTTCCTACCAAAAGCATTACGACACGTATTGCCGTATTTTTGACCGCTGCGGGCTCAAATACGTTGTGATTGACGCGCACTCGGGGGCGATGGGCGGGTCGCAGTCGCAGGAATTCATGGTGCGCACTCCGGCAGGCGAAGATCAAGTAGTGAGCTGCGAGACTTGCGGCTATGCGGCAAATCTGGAAAAAGCGACTTCGAAGATCGCTCCCGTGGAGGACCTGGCAGCGGAGGGCGATGGCAAGCCGCTTCCCATTCATACGCCGGGCAAAGGCGCGATCGCCGATGTAGCGGAGTTCCTGGGAATCTCGGCCTTGCAGGACATCAAGACCGTCGCTTATATGGCGCAGAATCCGGGCGCCGGCGGAAAGACGCTGGAACAGCCGGTCATCGTGTTCCTGCGCGGTGACCACAGCGTGAATGAGACCAAGCTGCTCACGCTGGTGAAGGCCGCGAATGTCCGTCCCATGCAGGCGGAAGAGCTTGAGAAGTATTTCCAAGGCCCGGCGGGGTTCATTGGACCGATTGGCTTGGTTGTGCGTCCGAAGGAGCTGTTGGGCGAATGGGACACGAAGAAATGGCCAGCCGATCCGCGCTCAACTACTGTTGTGCTCGATGAAGGCCTTGTCGGGCGGTCGAATATGATTTGCGGCGCAAACAAGATCGACTATCACTTGAAGAATGTGACGCCGGGCAAAGATTTTCAATGGACAATCTCCGCCGACGTTCGTAGCGCGAGCGCGGGCGAGGGATGCCCGAAATGCGGCGCGACGCTGAGGATCGATACCGCGGTCGAGATCGGGCACATCTTCAAGCTGGGCTATAAGTACTCGCAATCGATGGGTGCGACGGTCCTTGACCGCAATGGCAAGGAGGTGGCGCCGATTATGGGCAGCTATGGAATCGGCATTGAGCGTATTTTGACCGCGGCGGTTGAGCAGTCGAACGACGCAAACGGATTCTGGCTGTCGCCGTCGATCGCTCCCTTTGACGCGGTGGTGGTCTCGACCAACAGCGGGGATGAGAAGATACGCGCGGCGGCGGAAGCCATCACGCGTAGCCTGGAAGCCGCCGGACTGGACGTGTTACTCGACGACAGGGACGAACGGCCAGGGGTGAAGTTCAAGGATGCCGACCTGGTGGGCATACCCTTTCGTGTCAACGTGGGCAAAAAGGTTACTGAAGGTATGGTCGAAGTGGTTCGCCGCTCGACTCTGGAGAGAGTGGACGTTAACATTTCAGCCATAACCGATCATCTCCGTGGACTGGTTCGCGGGCTGCCTGCGAGCTAGCCAGAGCCGGGACAGGCGTGCCCGGCGCTTGCGGAGGACGGTTGGCGAGCGAATGTTATGGCGACACTCAGGCTGGTCTTGGGCTTTGGCGTAATGGCATTACTGGTAATGGTGGGCATCAAGCTGATCCCGCCCTTCTTCTCGAATTATGAATTCGAGGATGCCATTAAGAGCGAGGCTCTGCGGTCCACCTATAGCACGCGTAACGAGGACGACATCCGCGACGCGGTCGTCAAGCATGCGCGCGAGTATGACATCGAACTCACGGCGAAGCAGGTCCACGTGACTCGAACGGGCGGTTTCGGCACGGGTGCCCTGGCGATCGAAGCTGACTACAGCGTGCCCCTGGAACTACCTGGATACTCGACTACACTGGATTTCCATCCCTCAAGCCTTAATAAGGGAGTGTTCTAGGATCGGCTTTCGGCGTATGGCCTTTCGCCTTTGGCTCTAAGCAGGCTTCCTCCTAAACTTCCCCTCGTGGCTTCTTATTCCCCTATGCGCTGAGCTCCAGAGGCTCAACCTCATTCCTGCTCCCCGAGTTGCATCTCCCACACATGTATCTCCATTGACACGCATCTAAAACATAGGGGTCGGGCTTCTGATTTAGAATCAAGCTGCGATTCCTATCAGTTGCAGGTAGCAGTTCGGTCTGAAGATTTCGGAACCGGAATTGCTGCTCTGGACAGGGAAGAATTTCTTTCGTGGCAATCCGACTAAGAATCCCGGGCGCTCGAAAAACCGGCGGGAGCGGTAAGGGCCGCTCGCGGAGCAAGGATCCCGTAGTGCGCTATGCGCTCACGGCATTTGCAGCGCTGTCGCTGATCGTGATCGGCTTTTTTACGTACGAATATGTAAAGTACGACAGGATTATCGAGCAGCGCTTCCGCGGGCCTGTATTTGCAACTTCGGCAAAGATCTATGCGAGCGCAAAGACCGTGCGGGTCGGATCGAAGGACTCAATCAGCGACATTGCGGCGGAACTGCGGCGCGCCGGCTATACGGAAAAAGGCCAATCGTCCCTCGGAAGCTATCGGGTACATGGCGGGACGATCGACATCATGCCCGGGCCGGAGTCCTATCACTCGCCGGAGCCGGCATCGATCACGGTGGTGGATGGAACCGTCAGCGACGTCATAAGCCGCTCAGCCGGCGAGCTGGAAGCGTACGAACTCGAGCCCCAGCCGCTGGCTTCTCTGTTCGATGCCGAGCAGCGCTCGAAACGCGAACTAGTCAAGTACGACGAAATCCCCAAGGTCATGGTGGAAGCCGTAACGTCGATCGAGGACCGGCGGTTCTTTCAGCACAGCGGTGTGAACTTCATGCGCCTCGCTGAGGCGGCGTGGATCGACTTCACTCACGGCAAGCATCAGCAGGGCGGATCGACGATCACGATGCAGCTTTCGCGAGCGTTTTTTTTGAGTCCCGAAAAGACATTCAAGCGCAAGATGATCGAAATGCTGATTGCGGTTGAACTGGAGCAGAAGTTCTCCAAGCAGCAGATTTTCGAATTTTACGCCAACCGAGTGGACCTGGGTCAGCGCGGATCGTTCACGATTGCAGGTTTAGCGGAGGGCGCACACTCGTATTTCAACAAAGACCTTAAGGACGTCACACTGCCGGAAGCGGCGATGCTGGCCGGACTGATCCAGGCGCCAAGTTATCTTTCGCCATATCGGCATCCGGAGCGGGCGCAGGAACGGCGCAACACTGTCCTGGAGGCGATGGTGGAGACGGGCGCGATCACGCGCGCCCAGGCCGATAAGGCCAAGGCGACGCCACCCAAACTCGCGCCGCCGAATGTGGAAGCGAGCGATGCTCCGTACTTCGTCGATATGGTGCGCGATGCGGTGCTCAGCAAGCTCAATGAGCACGAGGTGAACGAACAGCAGTTCCGTATTTATACGACGCTCGATCCGGAACTACAGCGGGCGGCAGCGGCAGCGGTCGAAAGCGGCATCCAGTTGGTAGACGACCAGGTTACCAAAATGCGCACGAAGAAGACCAAGGTCGGAGGCAAGGTCGAGACAACCGTTGTGCCCGGTCCGCAGGCTCAAGTTGCGCTGGTCGCGATGGATCCTCATACGGGAGAGATCAAGGCGCTGGTCGGAGGGCGGAACTATGGAAACAGCCAGCTGAATCACGCGCTCGCTAAACGGCCGACAGGGTCGATTTTCAAGCCCTTCGTTTACGCAGCCGCCATGAACACAGCACTCGATGGATCGGCGGCTGTGATCACACCGGCATCGATGGTGACCGACGAGGCTTCGACGTTCGCCTACGGCGACCAAATCTATGAGCCGCGCAATTACAAAGAGGAATACCACGGCGATGTAACGTTACGCTATGCGCTGGCGATGTCGCTCAACAATGCGACCGTGAAAGTGGCGGAGCAAGTGGGCTACGACAAGGTAGCGGAACTGGCGAAGGCGGCTGGGATTACATCCGTGAAAGCGACGCCGGCGATGGCTTTGGGCGCGTACGATGCGACGCCGGTTGACATGACCGCAGCCTACACAACATTCGCCAACGGTGGAGTCCGGCTGTCCCCGGTGCTTGTAAATTCGGTGCGCAACGCGCAGGGCGATGTGGTGGTGAACTTTGGCACAGAGAAGAAAGAGGTGCTGGACCCGCGAGTCGCATTCGTGATGACAAACATGCTCGAGGGCGTGGTGAACTTTGGAACTGCGTACGGCGTTCGCCAGCGTGGGTTCACGGCTCCCGCGGCCGGCAAGACGGGCACATCTCACGATGGATGGTTCGCCGGATATACCAGCAATCTGCTTTGCATTGTGTGGGTGGGATACGACGACTATAGCGATATCCGTTTGAGCGGTGCGCAAACAGCGGCCCCCATTTGGGCGGAGTTCATGAAGAAGGCAGTCACGCTGCCTCAGTACGAAAACGTGAGGTCATTCGCGCAGCCGGAAGGGGTAGTGGACGTCGAACTCGATAAGGTGACCAACCGGCTGGCAACACCCGCCTGCCCCGAGACATACACGATTGCATTTGTGGCCGGTACCGAACCGCACGATACCTGCGACCAAACCGGCGGCGCGCGCGGCATCTTCTCGCGTATATTTGGGGGCAAGTCGGAAACGGTGCTGCCGCCGGGGAGTGGGAACTCTCAGAACGGCAACGGTGTCCAATCCGATGAAGAGAATAAGAAGAAAAAGAGCTTCTTCGGTAAGATAGCCGACGTGTTCAAGGGTGGGGACAAGAGTGACAAGAACACGGCTGCGCCGTCCAAGCCCGCAACAAACGGTTCCCCGCCGCCCTAAACGGCGGGTATGAAACAACTTTCGGGAGGTCTCGCTATGCGGTCCTCGCACTCGATGACGCTGTGGGGCGTCGTCACAGCAATTCCGGTGTTCACTCTGCCTCTGTTCGCTTTGTTCTTAACACTGACTGACATTGGCGTACCCTCTTTACATGCGCAGAGCCTCGAACAGTTAGCGGTTGGCCCACCGCAGTTCCACCGCATTGATCCGCCGCCGGCAAGCGCCTCAGCCAAGGAACTGGAAAACACCGGTGATGCGCTGCAGGGAGACAAGAACTATCTCGACGCCATCGACTATTACGAGGCCGCACTCGCCAAGGATCCTCGAAGCGCGATCTTAGTGAACAAGATCGGCATCTCGCAATTGCAAGTACACCGGTACAAAGATGCGAGGAAGAGCTTTGAGCGGTCCATCCGTCTCGACAAATCCTACGCGAACGCCTACGCGAACTTGGGCGTGATTTATTACGAAGAAACCAGCTATACGAAGTCAATCCGAAATTACGACAAAGCGATCGCGCTGGATAAAGATGCAGCGGTGTTCTACAACAACCGGGCCGCATCGTTGTTTGCAAAGAAGGAGTTTGAGAAAGCCAGCGCGGATTACGCGAAAGCTCTCGAATTGGACCCCGACATCTTCGAACGCAGCGAGCGAGGCGGGGCTGTGCAGGCCAGACTACCTTCGCCACAGGATCGGGCGCGCTACGACTATGTTCTGGCGAAGCTGTATGCACGAAAAGGGATGGAGGAACGGTCTCTGCACTATTTGAGGAAGGCGATGGAAGACGGCTACAAGGACATCAAGAATGTATATAGGGACGAAGAGTTCAGCGATCTCCGGAAGGATCCGCGGTTTGCCGAGTTGATGGCATCAAAACCAGTGCCGATTCCCGAGTAGGGATGAGGAAATTTAGCTTGTGGCGCCGGCGCCCTCGCCCGAAAAAGGTCCGGCGTTCGGAGCCCTACCCCGTTTAGCCCTGCTTGATCAGAGTTTGCCTGAAACAGGTTTTACGGTTGCGTTTACAAAATTCCGAGCCGTCCCGAAACTTTGCCGCTGCGCCAGTGTTTGTGTCGATATTACTCCTGAAAACAAACAGGGTGAGTAAGGAGAAACATCCACCGGTTGCAAACCCGAGCACGCCCCAAGCAAGCAGCCGGTGGTTTGTTTTACTAGTGACGAACGAAGACCAACCGACCGGAGACTCCGCCGGCCCTGTACCCCGACAACTTTAAACCTGAGACGTCGAAACCTCCCAGTCCTATCCCCCGCGCTCTTCGGTGTAATCCGCAACCGCCTTTTTCCATTTCCCTTGCGCCTTGAGGATATATTCGACGGCGTCGCGGGCAGCACCGTCTCCGCCTGCATGTGAAGTGACCCAGTGCGCCTCGGCTTTCACTTCCGGGCGGGCATTCTTCACAGCGATAGCCAGACCGCATCGCCGCATGACAGGAAGATCAATCACGTCGTCTCCAACAAACGCAGCTTCGGCGGCGGTGATGCCATCTTTCTCGATAATTTGACGGAAGACTCCCGCTTTATCCTGAATGCCCTGGTAGACGTAATCCATCTTGAGATCGCGGGCGCGCAGAGCGACAGTCTCCGAGACGCGTTTGGTGATGAGACCAGTCTTCATGCCCGCGAGACGCGCAAGAAAGATAGCCGTACCGTCGTGCGCATGAAATCCCTTGGCCTCGATGAGGTTGACGCTCTGGAGAGCTTGGCCGGCCGTTTCGCCGCGCTGCGAGGATTGTTCGAGCACACTCTGTTGGGCTCCGGCGGCTGAAGGAAAAATCCAGATTTTGCCGTCGGTGAGAACGCCATCGACGTCAAAAAGGATGAGTTTGATTTTCTTGGCTCGAGCAGTAGCTGACAGTTTAGGCATCGGCGCGATTTTAGCAGGCCGTAACTTCGCAGTTCAGGCATTAGACAGCCATAACACGGAGAAATGCCGGCCCAGCTTTTCAAAGTCGCCGTCGGACGTAACCAGCGTCGCTTCGTTCACCATGGACAATCCGGCCGTCAAGCAGTCCACAATACGGAATCGAGCGAAAAGAGTTAACTCCCACGCGCTCAGGACTTTGCCTCTAACCCCTTTGCGGCTCAAGACTTTGAAAAATGTGGTCGCCAAAGTCTTGATTCTAATAGACCGGGGGAGGGGGGGAGGTAAATATCCCATGAGTACAAGGGTATAATAACTAAACCGTGACAGGGTAGGATCTCAAGACTTTGGTTTAAGGGCGGATGTTAGGTCGCTTATCCGGTCGCGGATAGTATAGAGGGTT
>JBAVYO010000246.1:0-2206 GCA_049698855.1 Terriglobales bacterium | reverse complement strand
TAGAGGTCATCGAAAAAGCGTTCCACGTGAAGATGAACCAGTACCAACACCCGACCGAGAACCGTAGGTTCTATGCACCGGACCGGGAGCCGACGGTTGACTTGCCGTTCCAGCTCTGGCGGATCGCGGGGCTGGACAACTATTCGAAACCGAAGCCGGAGTATGTACGCAAAGACGAGGCAAGCACTACGGTGAAGCCCAATGCCGTTTTTGGGTCTGGCCCGGATCGTTCCTTCTTGGGGAGCGACATGCGAGCGGCATACTACGGCGGCACGACGCTTACAGGAGCCGGACAGACGCTTGGGCTGCTCGAGTTTGCCGGTACCGAATTGAGCGACCTGAAGACGTACTACGCCAACATCGGGCAAACGATCAATACGCCAATTGTTCTCCTCTCTGTGGATGGAACCTCCCTGGACTGTTTCGCGTGGCAACTCTGCGACGACACCGAGCAAACGCTCGACATGACGCAGGCCCTGGGCATGGCGCCGGGTCTGTCCAAGTTGGTGGTGTATATAGGAAGCACGCCTGATGGCCTTTTGAATGCCATGGCCACCTACGACGCTCCCCCCGACGCACAACTGAGCTCATCCTGGAGCTGGGCGTTGAGCGACTGGACCGCGGACGACCCTTATTTCGAGGAGTTTGCGGCACAAGGCCAGAGCTTCTTGCAGGCCGCCGGCGACAGCGGTTCGTGGACAGAGAACTACTTTCCCACCGCCACTCCCCTGGATAGTGTCTACGTCACATCAGTTGGCGGAACAGCACTATCGACCAAAACCGCTGGAGGCGCCTGGGCTTCGGAAGATGCCTGGATGGATAGTGGGGGCGGCACATCCCGTTACCTCCGCAGCTTTGGAATTCCTTCCTGGCAAGTAACTACAGCCGAGAGCTGCTTATTTTGGTGTGACACGACCTATCGCAACGGTCCGGACGTGTCGGCCGAAGCCAACTTCGATTTTTACGTTTGTGCCGACCAGGAAGGTTGTTTTACCGAAATTGGAGGAACGAGTTTTGCGGCCCCCATGTGGGCGGCCTTTCTTGCTCTCATCAACCAACAGGCGGCGGCCAGCGGCGAATCGACGATTGGCTTTGCCAATCCTCTCCTCTACGAGATCGGCCAAGGCACGAAATACACAAAGGCCTTTCACGACATAACCGAAGGCGGCAATGGAATGTATGTGGCGACGACCGGCTATGACCTGGTGACGGGATGGGGCAGCCCAAACGGAGTCGGTCTGATCAATGCTATGGTAGCGGGAAATGTCACTCCTACCGTTACCTTGTCTCCGACGTCATTAACGTTTGCAAAAACTGCGGTAGGTGAGATGTCAGCGGCCAAGACGATCACGCTCAAGAATACCAGTGCCGGACTGCTGAACCTCAGCAAGATGTTTGCCAGTAGTGGATTCGAAATCAGCTCGAATGCCTGTGGCCGCACGCTAGCAGCAAAAACAAGCTGCAAACTCACGGTGACGTTTACTCCGTCCCAGGTGGGAACAGCCATGGGAACCATAACTCTTGTAGACAATGCTGCCAATAGCCCCCAAACGGTGACGTTGTCAGGAACGGGAAAGTAATGAGAGTGAACGCGTCGCTCTAGGCTGCTGAGATCTGCAATGAAGTTGAGAGCTCTAGCAATGGGTGTCGAAACACAGGCTAAAGGAGAGGTTATGAATCGCAGGATAACTACACTACTGGTCGCCATCATTCTAATGATAATACTGGGCGCGAGCATGGCTTGGGCTTCGCAGCCGCAGACACTCGAGACGCGACATGTATGGGAAGCGGTGGTGAACGGGCAGGCGAAGGTGATCGGCCCCATGCCGTCGGCGCAGACGATGCGGCTGGAGATCGTCCTGGGATTGCGGCATGAGCCAGAGTTAAAGAACATTCTCGATGAGCTGTACGATCCTGCGAGCGCAATATACCGTCAGTTTCTGACGGTGGACGAATTCACGGCTCGGTATGGAGCGAGTCGAGAACAATACGACGCGGTGGTGGAGTTTGCGAAGGCGAATGGGTTCAAGGTGGAGAGCACGTCGCGGAACCGGATGAACGTAGGAGTGCGGGGGACTGTAGAGGTCATCGAAAAAGCGTTCCACGTGAAGATGAACCAGTACCAACACCCGACCGAGAACCGTAGGTTCTATGCACCGGACCGGGAGCCGACGGTTGACTTGCCGTTCCAGCTCTGGCGGATCGC
>JBAVYO010000245.1:0-4379 GCA_049698855.1 Terriglobales bacterium | reverse complement strand
GTTTCGGCGTTGTTTGCCCTGTTGAGCCTGTTTCTGCTGTGGCCTACGGGGAGCACGCTCGGCCTGGTTCTGGCCGTTGGTGGAACCGGAATTTGGATAGGGATTCAGCGCCTCAACTACCCTGAGTTCGGCGAATTACGCCGCATTGCACAGCGCACCATCGAACAGCGACAGATTTTTATCAACAACCTCTCCGTCCGCCGTGCAGTCGAGGAACTTAAAGTCGCCTCGGATTTCGATCAGGTGCGTAGCATCCTGATTGCGGCTTTTAACAGCAACGATTTCGACGGCTTCGAGCTTCAGCCTCTGCCGCCAACGTTTGGAGACCGCGGCCGCGCGAGCGACGCCATTCGCCGCGTCCAATGGAGCAAGCTTCCCCACATGGCGGCAATCTCAAGCGACCCTTCGTGGAAGCTGACGCTTGACCTGGTAACAACATCCAACCAGCGCCGCGGTTCGCTCGTCGTAAATCGCAGTTACTTGAACGGCGATCTTCAGTTCGATGTCAACCTGCTCACTTCCGAATTCCCCCGTGCGTTGGCCGACGCTTTGGATCGCATGCCCGCTCTTCCCCAGAATCTGGCCGCCTCGCCGAGAGATCTTCCGTCGTTAGCGGCTAATCTCTAGCTACAAAATCTCTCGGCTACGTCTTACTGTTGGCGTCTTCCATTCTGCCTGCTCCATTAGTTTGACCTCTGAGTTAATATGATGGGGAAATGGATCGCAGCTCTGAGGCATTGCAGCGTCCGCTGCCCGTTTCTCCAAACGGAGATCGCCGGGGGCGCATTCGTCACAAGCTCCACACTCCTGTTTTTGCGAGCTTTAACGGCCCACAGACCGGGATGACCGTGGATCTGAGCGAACTCGTCGATTTAAACGAAGGCGGCTTCTGCGTTCAGACGGGCGTGCAGAGCGTGCCGCTTCCAAGCGCCCCGCTTCCGAGCATCGGACTTGGCAGCACCGATCTTCGCAGCGGTGACGGCCTGGAAGTGAATCACCCCGTCACGATCTGTCTCGATCTTCCCGAAACTAAGAGCTACATCCATGGCAGCGGCTTAGTCGTCTGGCGCGATAACACCGGACGCGCCGGTATACGCTTTTCTTTTCTTGCCGACCGCGCCATGGTCGCGCTTAAGGAATGGCTCTTCGTCAACCTGCTGATCGGTACCGCCAATCATGACACTCGCGCGGAGCAACTGGAACGATACCGTCAGGATGAGGCCGACGCCACCGACGAATCCTGCGCAACAGCCATCACAGCCGTGTTGCTCGCGTCCAAGAATCTCGCTTCTTCCGATCGCAGCCCGGTGTTTCCTGGTCTGGACAGTCTCGGCAACCTCTTTCCGCAAATCAGCGCGCAAGAAGAGCAAGAAACGATAGATCGACCAATCAAGACGCCCCAAGCTGATGTTCGCGAAGAAGCTGGGCGGAGCACGGAAACCGCCCCGCTCGACATTTCGCATGCCGCAAGTAGCGAGGTACAGATAGAAGACCGGGACCAGACCGCTCTTCAGTCCATCGCGGATCGTGCCCTGACGTTGACCGGTGCAAGCGGTTCGGCGCTCGCGCTGCTCACGGATGGGCGTTTGGTGTGTCGCGCGCGCGCCGGTGATCCCGCGCCTCTGCTCGGTTCGGTAGTGAACGTTGAATCCGGTCTCTCGGGTGAATGCTTGCGCTCCGGCCAGTCTGCCCTGTGCGAAGACACTGCCACCGACCCGCGCGTCGATTCCGAGCTTTGCCGCGCCATTGGCATTGCTTCGTTTGTAGCGACGCCAATTCTCTCCGATTTCCAAGCCATCGGCCTACTGGAAGTGTTCTCGCCGCAGCCTCGCAAGTTTTCCAGCGCCGAGGCGGAAATCCTCGAGCACCTTGCGGACCTTGCCTCCGTAGCCAATCCAGCAATACCCGAGACGAACAAGGGCGTAACACCCGAAGCAAACGCTGCCACGAATACAAGCGAACTCGATGATTGGGATCTGCCAATACCCGATCCGGCTGAGCTTCTAATAACGCCGGCGCCGGCGGCTGCGATCATGCCGCAGTCCTCCGCGCCCGAGGCGCAAGCGTCGCAGCCCGAACCTTTCTCGATTGAGATTCCACTGTCTGCTCCGGAAATACCCGGTCCAGAACTGTCTGAGCCGGCGATGTCCGATTCCGAAATGTCTCCGCCGGTATCGCCGGATGCTGCGTTACCGCTTTCTCCGCCAGATGCCGGCGAGCCTCGTACTGTGCAAGATGACCCCGCCGACGAAACGGCTGCGGTCGCAGGCCTGCGCGATGCTCTCAAGGAGCGTGTGCCGGAGCTTGAACGCGAAGCGGAAGCAGCCCGGTTGCAGGAAGATTTGGGAAAAGCGGAGCGGCAGTCCGCGTCTGCGACCCGGTCCCACGCTGTTCACCTCGGTTTGATCCTGTCGTCTCTCGCGGCGGTGTGTTTGGCACTTGGATATCTGCTCGCCCCCGTCATCGAGCGGCACTTGAACGGCGCAACGTCTGCACAGACTTCGGCGGCAGCGCCGAGTTTCTTGCACGGTGCGGAGATAGGCAAGATACAGCCGGATGATCTGCGCAAGATGGCTGAACAAGGGAATCCCGAAGCTCAATTCCTGCTCGGCACTCTTTATCGCAGTGGCGATGGCGTTCTCCAAAACGACAACCAGGCTGTCGACTGGTTTCAGCGCGCTGCCGACCAGGGATATGTTCGCGCTCTTTCCGCTCTCGGCTCTTCTTATTGGAGCGGACGGGGCGTTCCTCAGGATTATTCGAAGGCCTACTTCTGGTATGAACTGGCACTCGCTGAAGGCGATCAGAATAGTAAGGCGCTGCTAGAAGGCTTGTCCACTCAGTTGACAAGCGAGCAGGTGGCGAACATCCGCCAACAGGCCGAAGCCTGGCTACACGCCCACAATCAACTGGCGAAATCCACTTCGAAATAAAAAAGGGGAGCGGCACGACCTCTTTGGGCGCAAACCTCGGCGACGACCACTGTCTTCCTGAGGGAAGAGGGGTAAGCGAAGCGCAGCCCCGCGCAGTCGAAGGCCCCTACTCCCCAAACAATTTTGGACTCCGCAAGGCATTCTCCCCGCAGCCATGAGCTTTCACCACGTCACGACGATGCGCCTGTCATTCTGGGTGGCGCAGCGCTTATAGTGTCTGCGGTCCGACTTTCGCGGGCGCAAGGACTTCTTCCGCCACTTACTACGGTTCGCTGATTTGTCCGACCGGCTAATATCATTGCTATCGGTTTCAGAATCATGCCCGAGAAGCCAGCCATCACGGAACTTAAGAATGCCGTCCAGAACTTCTGGAACGCCGAGCCTTGCGGCTCCCGCTACCTCGGCGAAAACGCGGACTTCGACGCGCATGCCCGGACGCGCTATGAATTGGAACCGTTCATTCGCGAGTTTGCTGGATTTGAAAGCGCAGCGGGAAAGCGAGTGCTTGAAATCGGTGTCGGCATGGGCGCGGATTATCTGGAATGGCTGAAGGCCGGAGCCGTGGCGACCGGCGTGGACTTGTCGAGCGCGTCCTTGGCGAGAGCCCGCCAGCGCTGTGAGATAGCAGGCTATACACCCGATCTTCGTCAGGCCGACGCCGAACACTTACCCTTCGCCAACGATAGTTTCGACGTTGTTTATTCGTATGGCGTCATGCACCACAGTCCGGACGTGACCCAATGTATTCGCGAAGCACGTCGCGTCTTGCGGCCAGGTGGCTCGCTTCGCATTATGCTCTATCATCATCCGTCCCTCACCGCGCTGATGCTCTGGCTGCGCTTTGGATGGCTCCGCGGCAAATCGCTGCGGCAGTCAGTCTACGATCATCTGGAGAGTCCGGGGACGAAGACTTTCACCGCGCACGAAGCACGCCGGTTAATCGAAGGGTTCGAAGAAATCGAGTTACGCCAGGAATTCAGTCCGGGCGATCTACTGTTGAACCAGCCGTCGCCCCGATTTCGCGGAGCCTTGTACCAAACGATCTGGAAGATGTATCCACGCGGCATTGTTCGGACCTTGGGTCCCAAGCTTGGACTCTTTCTTCTGATTTCAGCACGTAAACCCATACGAAGTTAGGCGCATTCTCAAATTGCCTCAGTCTCGCCCTGCTACAATTTTGCGTTCACCATTATGGCTTCTATTTCTCCATTCCGCGCCTGGCATTACGCTTCGGGAAAAGTCCCGATCAAGCAAGTCGTCACGCAGCCTTACGACAAAATCACTCCCGCGATGCAGGAGAGCTATTACCAGGCAAGCCCCTATAACCTTGTCCGAATCATCCTCGGCAAACGCCTGGCGTCGGACAGGCCTTCCGACAATGTCTATACGCGCGCTGCCGCCTCATTCCAGAATTGGCGTCAGTCAGGCGTTTTGGCGCAGGATGCA
>JBAVYO010000244.1:0-2884 GCA_049698855.1 Terriglobales bacterium | reverse complement strand
TGATTGCCGGACAACACATCTTCAGCATCGGCGCGGCTGATATCATGATTCGCGAGATGCGCTTGGTTCCGCTGGTCCCAGTCGAAGTCAGGGCAGTGTCGCACTGAACCAAGTGTACATTATTTGTACATACGCTACGACACATTTCTTAAGTTATTGTCTGTAATGGGTTTACGGAGTCGAATCAAGACCGGGGAGGCTGGAAACAATGAGCGCAACTGCCGTTCGAAGTGAATATGCCGCTCTGCTCTCGACCACTCTGCCTGCGGTCATTCGCAGCGAGGCCGAGAATGAGCGCTGCATTCGAGCACTCGAGGAACTGGATCGCAAGGGCCGCCGCCTGAGTGCCGCCGAAAAGCGTTTGGCCGATCTGCTCACATTGCTGATTGAAGATTTTGAAGAGAAGCACTACGCGCTCAAGCCAGCCGATCCCGTTACGGTGCTCGCGGAATTGATGGCGGCCAACGGTCTCAAGCAAAAGGATCTGGTCGACATTTTTGGCACACCCAGCATTGTTTCGGAAGTGCTCAGCGGAAAGCGGCAATTTACGACCGAGCACATCCGCAAACTCAGTCGTCGGTTCAGCACGTCGCCAGAAGTCTTCTTTGGAAAGTGACACGCGACCCTCGCAGCCACCTCTCGGACGTGAACGTCGGCTCGTGCTCTATCCGTACAACTCCGTCAGCAACTCATAAGCGCGGCGCAGGTGCGGAATCACGATGCTGCCTCCGACCACCAGCGCCACGTTGAGCGCTTCCTCCTGCTCGGGCCTCGTCACGCCCAGGCGATACGACTGAATGATGTGATAGTCGATACAGTCGTCGCAGCGCAAGCAGGCCGACGCCACCAGCCCCATCAACTCCTTGTATTTGGCCGGGACAACTCCCTCCAGATACACGTTGTGGTCCAGGTTATAAAAGCGCTTGACCAGAAAGTTGTCGGCCTTGTCGACGTTCGCATTCAGGCGGGTGCGAGTGTCGAGAAATCGGCGCGCGATCTCGCTTTTATCGGCAACCTGCTTTTCCGTGAAAAGATAGACAGGCTCTCGGCGCTCTGTGTTCATAGTCCAAAGGGTAGCAGGGGCAAATAATCGCCGTCACTACCCAATGTGAGTTCATTCACTTCCATATCTTCGCCAGAGGCGATATATTTCCAATTCGCGCCGCAATATCACTACGGCAGGTCCGCCAATCGGCCGCCGCAATCGGACGAAGCCAGGCCGCCGCAGCCACGCGGTCACATCATAGGAGGCACTCATGCCAGCCGAAGTCCACACTCCCCGTCACGAACCCCATGCGAAAAGCTTTGGACAAAACATCGAGAGCGACCTCGCCCTCGAATTCCTCCGCGTAGTGGAGACCGCCGCGATCGAGTCCGCGCGCACCATGGGACAGGGCGATCGCCCCCTTAGCGACCAGGTCGCCACCGAAGCCATGCGCAAGACCATGGACACGATCCCCATGCACGGCACCATCGTCATCGGCGAAGGCGAGCGCGACGAAGCTCCCATGCTCTATATCGGCGAGCAAGTCGGCGGCACCTTCAGCGACGGCCAGGAAGTTCCGCACGTCGATATCGCCGTCGATCCCCTGGAAGGAACGAATCTGTGCGCGACCGGCTCTCCGGGAGCGATCACGGTGCTGGCGGCCTCGGAAAAGGGCGGCTTGCTGCATGCTCCCGACTGCTACATGGAGAAGATTGTCGTCGGTCCGTCATGCAAAAACGCGGTCGAACTCGATGCGCCCGTGCACGTCAATCTCAAGAACATCGCCCGCCGCCTGCATCGCAGCGTGGAGGATCTCGTAGTCATGGTCCTCGACCGGCCGCGCCATGAAAAGCTGATCACCGACATTCGCAAGGCGGGCGCGCGCATCAAGCTCATCGGCGACGGCGACTTATCCGCCGGCATCGCCGCGGCTGTCATCGGCACGGGAGTTCACGCCGTCATGGGTTCGGGCGGCGCTCCCGAAGGCGTGATCACTGCGGCCGCAATCCGCTGCCTCAACGGATATATGCAGGGCCGTCTCGTGATCGACAAGCCAGAATTGGAAGAGCGCATTGGCAAGATGGGGATCAAAGACAAGAACAAGATTTATGAAGCCGAAGACCTCGCTCCCGGCAAGCAATTGATTTTTGCCGCCACCGGAGTCACCGATGGCGCGCTGCTCAAAGGAGTGCGCTTCTTCGGCGAAGGCATCCGAACATCGTCCGTGATCCTGACATTGAAGACGGGACGAGTCCGCTTCGTCGATAGCATCCACCTGGAGAAAGGCCCGGATGTGAAGGTCCGCTTCTCGTAAGCGGTGGGCAGTAAGGCATTGGCCAGTAGTCGGTAGATCGCGTAGGGACGGACGCATTCGTCCGTCCAAGATGTTTTGTCAGGTACCCACACCGAGATAGCTGGCCGTCGAGTCCCCGGACAAGCGGGTGCCCCGCTCATTCGCGTTCTTTGCGAATGAGTGGGCTCTCGACCTCGCAAAAACTCTGAACCAGACCGCGCTCGATTTCCAGTGCCCACTCCTGGCACTTCACGCGCACCGCTCCCGTGTCCCCATAGAAGTACGCTCTGAAACTGCTCCACATCAACTGCTCGGGCCGCTCGACTAGTCCCCGCGTTACAGGGTTCCGGTGCATATAGCGCAGCTTCTCTACCTGCTCGCGCGCGCTCGATACATCGAAATATCTGCGCTGTCATCCTGAGCGCTTAGGCGCGCTCCACACATCGAAATATCTGCGCTGTCATCCTGTCTATAACCATCTATAACCACGACGGCTCTGTCAACTGTTTTTTGGCAACAGAGGGGCGCGGCCTCGGCAAGAAGGGTTTTGCCGTTGCTTTTCCCCTTAGTAGAAGGGGTTGCTGTTGCTGTTGCTCTTGCTGTTG
>JBAVYO010000243.1:0-7135 GCA_049698855.1 Terriglobales bacterium | reverse complement strand
ATGTAACTCCCTCCTGCCAGGTCATCGGCAACACAGGCGGCGACTATAACGCCGATGGATACGGATACGACGTTCCGAATGCTCCTTCCTTTGGAAACTACATTAGCGGCGCCAGCCGGTCGCGTTTTCTCAATGGTCTGTTCCCGGGCACACCGGGATTGGGAGAAGCAGCCAATTTCCCCGCGCCCGCCTTCGGCCAGGAAGGTAATCTGGGCAGAAACACCTACGACGGGCCAGGGTTCGCGGCCGTCAATATGACCGTGGAGCGAAGCTTTAAGGTCTCGATGCTGGGTGAGGCTGGATCGTTCGAAATACGCGGGGAGATTTTTAACTTGTTCAACCGCGTAAATCTATCGGCGCCAAACAGCGACATGAGCGGCAGCCAGTTTGGACAGTCAACGGGCCAGACGACGCCGAGACAAATCCAGTTAGTGGCCCACATCCGCTTCTAGCTTAACGATGTGAGCCCAAGAGTCCGCCAGAGGGGGCGGCGAAAGGCAGAGATGCGCGCCAGGAATAAAAAAGGAAGTAGGCCATGTGCTGATTCAACCAGATCCAGCCTATGGCCAACTCCTGAGTGAACCGGGCGCGCACTCTGTCGTTTTAAGAATCTTTAATCGATCCCTGGATCCCTAATACGTCAGTTTTCGTAATCAGCGGCAGCGTATCCTCCTCCTCTCATCTCCGCAGCCAAGTCGTCAAGGAGAGACCCTTGTATCAACCCGAAGCATACGCAGTCGCACTCGTCTTTATGTTTACCAGCATGCTTTGCTGGGGATCTTGGGCAAACACTCAAAAGCTTACGTCCGGTTACTCGTTTCAACTCTTTTATTGGGACTACGTGATTGGCGTCATCCTCGCCAGCGTTTTATGGGGCATCACCGCGGGCAGCTTGAATGGAGGCGACTCCGCATTCTTCGCCAACCTTCATCAAACTCACATTTCCAACATCGGCCTTGCCCTGGCAGGAGGCGTCGTCTTCAATGTCGCTAACCTGCTTCTTGTCGCAGCCATCGATGTCGCGGGAATGGCCGTGGCTTTCCCGGTTGGCATCGGTCTGGCCCTGGTCGTTGGAGTTCTCCTTAATTACATAATCGATCCCCGTGGCAATCCCCTTCTGCTTTTCGGAGGTGTTGCCTTCGTGATGATCGCCATCATCCTCGATGCTCTCGCCTACAAGAAACGTGAAGCGAGTAAGCAGGCAAGCGCGCGTGGCGTGCGCCTAAGTATTGCCAGCGGCATTCTCATGGGACTGTTCTATCCCTTTGTCGCGAAGTCTTCAATTGGCGAGCATGCTCTTGGACCCTACGCCGTCGCTTTCGTCTTTGCCATCGGCGTTGCCATTTGCGCTCTGCCGCTGAACGCGTGGCTCATGCGTCATCCGCTCAATGGCGCTGCTCCCGTCTCTATGTCCAGTTATCGCGCGGCGCGCCCGGCGTGGCACTGGTGGGGCATTTTCGGCGGCATGGTCTGGTGCACCGGAGCCGTAACCAATTTTGTTGCTTCTCACGCTCACATCGTTGGTCCGGCAATTTCCTACGCGATCGGGCAGGGAGCCACGATGATTTCCGCAGCCTGGGGGGTATTTGTGTGGCGCGAATTTGCCGGCGCACCTGTAGCTTCGAAGCGCCTGATCCTCCCCATGTTTATTTGTTTTCTGATCGGACTGGGCGCGATTGCAGTTGCTCCTCTTTATCAGTGAGGTTTGCCATCATGAAAAAAGAAGTAGTGGTCGTTGGCAGTATCAATCTCGACCTGGTCGCCTCTTCCAGCCGCATTCCGCTGCCTGGGGAGACCGTCTCCGGATCGTCTTTCCACACTTTCCCCGGCGGAAAAGGCGCGAACCAGGCTGTGGCCGCCGCGCGTCTGGGCGGCGCGGTCACAATGATCGGAAAACTTGGCAATGATCCGTTCGCCAGTGAGTTGCGGGATAGCCTGGAAAATGCCGGAGTAAAAACCGGTCCGGTCGAGAACGTCGCCGATTCGTCGGGCGTCGCGCTGATCAACACCGATGCCAAGGGCGAGAACGCGATCACAGTTGTAGCCGGCGCCAACGGGCATCTTTCCCGGGTCGACATCGACGCGAACGTCGATCTGCTGCGCCGCGCCGCAATCGTTCTGACGCAACTCGAGGTCCCGATGGACACGATTGAGTATCTAGCGAACTTTACTCGCCAGGAGGGGATTCCTCTGATGCTCGATCCGGCACCGGCTAGACCACTCTCGCCAGGACTACTTTCGCGCGTGGATTGGCTCACGCCGAACGAGACGGAGACTTGTGTCCTGTTGGGACGTGGGGAACGGAATCTTTCGCAATCGGAATGGGAGAATGCGGCGAACTCTCTTCTTCAGCGGGGCTGCAAGAACGTCATTCTGAAGTTGGGCACACGAGGTTGTTACCTGGCGCTGGCCGACGGAACGCGCCGGACTGTTCCAGCGCACAAAGTAACCGCCGTCGATACGACTGCTGCTGGCGATGCGTTCAATGGAGCGTTCGCAGTAGCGCTCTTGTCGGGCAAAGATGCTGTAGACAGTGCTGAGTGGGCGTGCGCGGTAGCCGCCCTCTCGGTCACGCGGCACGGCGCACAGCCGTCCATGCCGACCCCAAGGGAATTAGAAAGCTTCCTTGATGCCCAAAGCGTAGCCTGAGGCCATGAGTTGGCGGATGCGGGCACTGAAAGGTGTTTGCTAAGATTCCCGCGTTTCCAGGGTCAGGAAGTTCGGCGGTAGAAACTCAATGAAAATCGTGGGACGGAGTTTCGGCAGCGCTGACCGCCAGCGGGCCGATTCGCTTTGCGATGAGATTCACAACTCCGTCTCGATTCTGGATCGTCCCTGAAATTTGGACGAATCGTTCATACAGCACAGCCCTGCGGTTCTTCTCATAGAAGTCGGGCTTCACAATCACTCTCGCTGTCCCAGTTTCATCTTCCAGAGTCATAAAAATCAGCCCCTTTGCCGTCCCCGGTCTTTGACGCGTGATGACGCACCCGGCGACCTCAGCCTCTTTCCCGTCGGGCAGGTTTTTCAATTCTATTGCCGAGTGGATGCCCATGTGGCGGATCTCGTCTCGCTTGTAAGCCATAGGATGAGGACCAGTAGTTAACCCAGTGCCGTGGAAATCGGAGAAGAGTCTTTCCTCGGCACTCATGCGGCACAAAGGAGACCCCAAGTCGAACTCCCCTATCCCTTCCAGCAGAGGTCCACTCTTTCGGACGGCGCGCTCAACTTGCCATAAAGCGTCACGGCGATGCAGATTGCTTTTACTACTGAGATTATTAAGAGCACCAATGCGTGCCAGCATAACCAGGTTAGTTTTGCTGAGTTGGGGTACACGTCTTGTAAGATCGTCAACTGAAACAAAAGCGGCGAGGTCACGGGCTCTTACCAGCGCCTCTGCCGAAGACTGTGGTAATCCCCGCACATAACGAAGGCCGATGCGCAACATGACATCACTGCCATCCAGTTCTAACGAGCATCCCCACTGTGAGCGGGTCGCGTCCACGGGCTTTATTCTCAAGCCGTGTCGTTGAGCATCCTTCACAATGGTCGCCGGATGATAGAAACCCATCGGCCAATTGTTGAGCAATGCGGCTGTGAACGCTGCCAGATAGCGAACCTTCAAAAACGCACTGGCGTATGCGATAAGGGCAAAACTGGCTGCGTGCGACTCGGGAAAACCGTACAGTGCGAACGATGAGATGAATTGCACAACCTCATCTTGAGTGCTCGCGGAAAATCCGTTCGCGGTCATGCCAGCCCGTAATTTGCTCTCGATCTCCTTCATGCGCTGTCGAGATCGTCTGCTCCCGAGAGCGCGGCGCAATTCTTCGGCTTCTCCACCCGTGAAACTGGAGCAGATCATTGCCATTTTCAGTAATTGCTCCTGAAACAAAGGAACTCCAAGCGTCCGTTCTAAAACAGGCTTCAGCGACGGATGTGCATAGGTAACACGTTCCTTCCCCTGTCTCCGTTTGAGATAAGGGCTGGTCATTTTTCCCACAATCGGCCCTGGACGAATCAGGGCAACTTGAGTAACCAGGTCATAAAAGCGCGTCGGGTTGTTACGTGGAAGAGACGCCATTTGAGCACAACTTTCGATTTGGAACATCCCGATGGTATCTGCTTTGCGGATCATGTCGTAGACGTCGGGACAATCCTGCGGCAGGTGGGCGAGGTCAACTTCTTCTCGATAGTGATCGCGGATCAGTTCGATGCTGTCCTTTAGTACGGCCATCATGCCCAGCCCAAGCAAGTCCACTTTGATAAGACCTAGATCGGCACAGTCATCTTTGTCCCACTGCACAACGACTCGTCCCGGCATCGTGGCAGGCTCCAAGGGCACTACGGAGTCCAATTGTCCTTGACAGACGACCATGCCTCCGGAGTGTTGACTAAGATGGCGTGGCAAGTCTTGTACTCGCTGACAAAGATTGAGGTATAGAGCAATCTGCGCATGATGAATATTCAGGCCGGAGTTTGTGAACTGCCGCTCCATCGTGTCATTCGGATCCTTCCATTCCCACGCTCCCACAATTGCCGACAGCCGGGACGAAGTGTCCTCATTGAAACCGAGCACCTTGCCCATCTCTCGTGCCGCGGACCGGCCCCGATACGTGCAAACGTTAGCGGTCATGGCTGCTCCCCGTTTGCCATAGCGTTCGTATACGTACTGAATGACCTGTTCACGCTGATCGCCGCTGGGCAAGTCAAGATCGATATCCGGCCATTCTCCACGCTCTTCGGACAAAAACCTCTCAAAAAGCAGGTCCATTCCAACTGGGTCTATGGCTGTTATTCCGAGCGAATAACACACCGCGCTATTCGCCGCCGACCCGCGCCCCTGTACCAGGATGCCATTCTGACGGCAGAACTGAATCAAATCCCAGACGATAAGAAAGTAGCCTCCCAAATGCAGCTTTTCGATAAGTGCTAACTCTTTATCAATCTGTTCGCGGACTCGCTTTGTAACTGTTTGATAACGTACCCGCGCCCCGTCCCATGTTCGTTTTCGCAGAAAAGAATCAATCGTCTCGCTTTCGGGGACGGAGTAGCGTGGAAACTCATATCCCAACTTCTCTAGTGTGAAATCCAGGCGTGAAGAAAGTTCGCTGGTGTTGGCGATTGCGTGCGGCAGATCGGCAAAAATGTATTCCATCTCTTCCGCACTGCGGATATAACGTTGTGAGTTTTGAGAAAGCAAACGGCCTGCGGTATCCAGGCGGGACTTATTCTTGATGCAAGTAAAGACATCCGCAATCTGCCGTTCGGCTGGTGTGGCATAGCGAACGCCGTTTGTCGCCAGCAAAGGCAGACGTAGTTCACTCGCCAGTTTGACTGAAACTTGATTCCTCGATTCTTGAACGCGATTGGAATGCCGTTGCAGTTCGACATACACACTATCTCGGCCAAAAATCGATATCAGTTTGTGTAACAGGTCTCGCCCTCCCGACGTTCCGCCATGTTGCAAAGCATGAATCAGCGGACCGTGCTCGTCCCCGGTCAGGCAAATCAATCCTTCGGAATGGTTGTGCAATTCATCCAGGCCAGATGTGGCAACCGTCCCCTTTGGCGTTTGTAATTTGGCGGTGGTAATCAGACGGCACAAATTCTGATAGCCAGCGCGAGATTCAACCAGCACAGGAAGATTTCCGTGCTCTGCAATGCTGACTTCCGCCCCAACATGAGCCCTGATCCCATGTTGTTTTGCTGCCATGTGTAAGCGGGGAGCCCCATACACACCATCTCTATCCAGGAGCGCCATTGCCGGCATATTCCGTTCAGCACAGGCCTGCGCGAGGGATTCCGGCAAGGATGCGCCTTCCAGAAATGTGAAGGCAGAACGGGCATGGAGTTCCACGTATCGCACGGCTAATCGAAAACACCTTCCACAAACCACTGTTTCCTGAGTCGATCCAGGTAAATGCGGTAATAGCCGATTCCTTTAAAAGTTTTTAGAGCAACGTCCCATTCTTCCCGCGACCAAACGGCGGCATTCCACCAGTTGCCGGAACTGCACCACGGCCCCGACGTTGCAAGCACACGGCGATACTTCTTCCACAATCGAACAAAGTGCGGTGTTTGTTCGGTAAGTTCCACGGAGGTCTCTAATGCAGGACGGAATATTCGCAAAGCGAGAGTAGGAACGATTACCGATAGGCTGCGTGTTTCCGTGGAGCTTGAAAACTTGTCGACAGCAAAAGCGTTGGGCTTGTGAGTATCCAGGAGTTTCGCAGAGCCGACACAGTGGATACCCTCTGTGTCCGTGCTGCCCACAACTCCACGAATCCGTGCCAAAGTGATTTCCAATTTCTCGGTTTCAGGCGACGGCGGTGCAAATAGATTACCCTGAGCAACACGAGGCTTTACAGATATAACCTCAATCGTCAATCTCTTTATAGGCGCTGAGAATGTGTTCCTTTCTAGCTCAAGTCTCACCAGGGAGAAAAGCATATTCCTGTCCTGCGTAGGAACAGGCAGCTTCCACTCATGTCTGTACTGGTCTTCTGCGTTGCTGCCCTGAATTCGTTTCACTGCAAGGTCCAGAGTAAGCCGAAGTTCGTCGGTTGCTAGAGAATATGAAACGAGACGAGCACACACTTGTTGCAAAAGTCGATTGAGAACAAACGTCAGAGACTCCACGGTTTCTACTGGATCGTCAAATTCATAGTTCTCGACAAAATTTGGGGCTGGCTCTGTAGTTCGCAACGGTCTTTCAAGTCGTCCTTGTGCGAGTTTTTGTAGCTTCAACCCTTCCTGCCCCAGCCGCTCAACAAGTGCGATTGGAGGCAGGGCTGCGAGTGACCCGAAAGTATGGATTCCCCAACTTTCCAGGACTCCCGGCAATTCAGGCCCGGCGGGTAATATGCTGACGCTCAACGACGCTAGTTCTCTTGCTTCGTGGCCTTCTGGAATGATCGTGATACCAGCAAAGCCTCGTGCGGCGTACAGAGCCGTGTCAGGATTTTTGGCAATTGCAACTCGCGGATGGAACCCGATCTGTCGTGCGGCGATGGCGATTTTGCAAGACGCTTTTTCAGGCGAGCCGAACATTTTTTCTGTACCGTCGAGATCCAGAATCACTGTTCCGGGACATGTGGATTCAACCCGCGGAGAAAACGCGCTTGCACAGCTC
>JBAVYO010000242.1:0-6355 GCA_049698855.1 Terriglobales bacterium | reverse complement strand
CTGCGATTTCATTGAGCGCGCGGACCTTGGCAAGAGTCGCTTCCCCTATATCTTTCTTCTTGAGAAAGAAATCGCGCGCGGCTCGCGAATCGGTGGGAATGCCATGCAGATAGCGGTCCGACAGAAGCCCCTGCGCCAGCGGGCCGAAGACGATGGATCCTACGCCTTCTTTCTCCAGCACATCGAGCAATCCATGCTCTGGATCGCGCACGAACATCGAATACTTCGGCTGATGAATCAGGCAGGGCGTTCCCAGGTCGCGCAAAATCTTTACCGCTTCGGACGTCTGTTTCGCGTTGTAGGCTGAAATGCCCGCGTAGAGAGCGCGCCCCGAGCGCACCGCGGTGTCGAGTGCACCGAGCGATTCTTCCATCGGCGTATCGGGATCGGGCCGGTGATGGTAAAAAATGTCTACGTACGAAACCCCCATTCGCTTCAGGCTCTGATCGAGGCTGGCCAGTATGTATTTGCGCGAGCCCAGATTCCCATAAGGCCCGGGCCACATGTCCCAGCCCGCCTTGGTGGAGACGATCAACTCATCGCGGTAAGGAAGAAAATCTTTTTTCAGAATCTGCCCGAAAGTTTCTTCCGCCGATCCATACGGCGGGCCGTAATTATTTGCGAGGTCGAAGTGCGTGATGCCGAGATCGAATGCCCGGCGCAGCATGGCCCGAGAGTTTTCGAAGTTATCGGCGCCGCCGAAGTTGTGCCACAGCCCCAGCGAAACGGCAGGAAGTTTGATGCCACTGCGCCCGGAGCGGCGATATTGCATGGAATCATAACGCTTGTCATCGGCGGCATACATGCTGGTTCTCCTGTACAGAACGCGGAACGGCCACCATTCTAAGCTAAGACCGTTTTGGCAGACATGCGAGGCGGGTAAATTGATGTTGTCCGCCCGAAACCTGTGGAGGCTTTCGCTACTTCGGTCGCCTTATCCGGCTTGCCCCAATCCTTGTAAAGCTGGACGAGCCACTGATGGGCACGTTCGATGCGGTAGCGATCGGGAGCGGCGATTAAGTTTTTCCGCGCGAGCATTCCCCGGTAGCCTTGGAGGAGGAGGGGTTCGGCTTCGGCGTATTTCTTGCGCCCCGCCAAGCTGGCGCCGAGCAGACTCTTGGCGAAGAAAGTCTGCCAGCCGTCGGGCCGTGCCGTCTTGCCTCCGTCGACGGCCTCGCGGGCCAGTGACTCGCTTTCCGCATATTTGTTTTGCGCAAGACAGCTTGAAGAGAAGTCCGCCATCGTGTCTAAAGTGTCCGGATTGTCAGCACCCCGCACTCGGCGTTGGACGGCCACGGTCTGCTCATAGAGAGGATCGGCTTGCGCATACTTGCCCTCGCGCTGATAAGTCACCGCCAGGGCGTGTAAGACGAGCAAGGTATCGAGATTCTCCGGGCCCGAGACGCGACGCCGAATCTCCGCAGTCTGATTGAGAACGGATTCAGCTTCCGCGTACTTGCCCTGGTACATCAGAGCGATGCCAAGATTGTCCATAACGTCCAGCGTTTCGGGATGCTCAGGGCCGACAACCCGGCGCTGGACCTCGATGGCTTGGCGGCAGAGTGTTTCAGCCTTCGCATAGTCCCCCAGATCCATTTCGAAGCTCGCCAAATTCCCCATACTTTGCAGAGTGTCCGGACTCTCCGGACCCAGGGATTTGCGCTGGATCTCGATCGCCTGGCTGATGAGAGCTTCGGCTTCGCGGAACTTGCCGAGTTGCTCATCGATGAGAGAAAGACTGTTCATGGCGTCCAGAGTGTCCGGGTGGTCAGGACCCAGAACCCTCCGTTTAATCTCGAGAACCTGCACATTGAGAGACGCCGCCTCCACGTACTTCCTTTCAAAAAACAAATCTTGCGCCAGTGATTGCATGCTCCAAAGCGTGCCGCGATGTTCGGGCCCAAGGACGCGGCGTCGGATTTCCAGCGTCTTGCGCTGCAGCGTTCGGCGTCATCGCGCTTGCCTTCATCGCTGTAAACGCCCGCCAGGTTTCCCATGCAGGCGAGCGTGTCGGGATGCTCGGGACCCAACACTCGAGTAGCGATGGCAACGGTCTCAGTGTAGAGCGCTTCAGCTTGCGCATACTTGGCCTGCCACAAATAGGTGCTGGCAAGATTCTTCATGGCATCGATGGTGGTGGGATGCTCGGGGCCCAGGCGGCGCTTCTGGATCTCGAGTAGTTGACTGAAGCTGGCCTCAGCGTCGCTGTATTTCCCAAGGCGCGCGCGGGCCACCGCCACGCCACGCAGACTGTCAAGCGTTTCGGGATTGTCCGGGCCCAGGACACGGCGAGCGGTTTCGAGGGCGCTGGCGTAAGTGGTTTCGGATTGCGCGAGCTTGCCTTCCTGGTAGTAAACGCTTCCCAGGCGATTCATGAAGTGGAGGGTATCGGGATTCACCGGTCCCTGCGCCCGGCTGGAGGCATCGATCGCTTTGCCGAAAAGATCTTCCGCCTCCGGAAACTTGCCCTCGCCGAGGGCCACACTCCCTAGATCGACCTGGGTTCTCAGTGTCTCGGGATTATTCGGCCCGAGCGCCTTACGGCGCAGGGCCAGCGCAAGCTCCAATTGCTTACGAGCCTCTGTAAACACGCCAAGGCTGTTGTAAGTTTGCCCGATAGTGTCGCGAATGGCAGACTCAACCTCGGGTTGATTTGCAAACTTGCCTTCGATTCGCTCGGCGGCGCGATCCAGCGCCGTGCGTACTTTTAAGTCCGGGTCGGGTTTGGTTGTGGGCCCAGATTGGTTGTTGGCACTAGCCTGTGCCAGCAGATCGTTTTGAAGGAAGTCGCTGACTGCCTGGGCGATTGCTGACTCTTGCTTGGCGCGTGCTTCGGCCCGGCGCGCTTTCACCGCTTCCCAGGTGCTGGTAATTACTCCCGCAACCAGAACCAGAAAGACGGCCGCTGTTCCGGCCATCAGTGCCTTGTGCCGCAATACGTATTTCCTGGCGCGATAGCCGAAACTGGCGGGCCGTGCGCTTACAGCTTCGTTGCCCAGATAACGTTTGATGTCATCCGCCAGTTCCATCGCGGAGCCGTAGCGCCGTGCGCGGTCTTTCTCCAGCGCCTTCATCGTGATCCAGTCCAGATCGCCGCTCAGCATGCTGATCAACGGTCCGGATTCAACCCCGCGCGCTTCAGCCGTCACCTGAGACGTTGGCTTGACCGCGCTAACCCTGGTGCTGGGACGCGGCGGATCCTCTTCCCGCAACCACCGCAGAAATTCGTCAAACCGCTGGTTCTTGGCGTCAAATGTTCGACAGCCGGTCAGCAGCACATAGAGCACTGCGCCCAGCGAGTAGACGTCGGTGCGTGTATCCACATCCATCACGGTTGGATCGGCTTGCTCCGGACTCATATACCCCGGTGTGCCCACCCAGTTGCCCGCTTGGGTAATCAGCGTCTCGCCGTCCAGTTGCGGGCTGGCCGTTTTCGCCAGCCCGAAGTCGATGATGCGAGGCATCGGTTTGCCATCCACCTCGACCACGAGAATGTTTGCAGGCTTAAGATCGCGGTGGATGACAGCCTTCTGATGGGCGTGTTGAACGCCTTCGCAGACTTTTATAAACAGCTCCAGCCGCTCCCTGATCGTGAGTCGTTTTTGGTCGCAGTGGTCGGAGATGGGCTGGCCCGGAACATATTCCATCACGAAATAAGGCTGGCCATCGGGCGCGGCTCCGGCGTCGAACACCTTGGCGATCGCCGGATGATCCATCATGGCCAGCGACTGACGCTCGGCGTAGAAGCGCTGCAAGACGCCGTCGTCGTAGCGGCCCACACGTATAAGTTTGAGCGCAACCTGGCGATGAATGGGAGCGGTTTGCTCAGCCAACCAGACCTGTCCCATGCCACCTTCACCCAGTCTGTGGATCAGTTGATAGGCACCGATTGATCTTTCCACTTTGGCGCGATCGGCCGCGGAGAGGGCAGCGGCGGCAGACGAGTCTACGGTCACGCCCGGATCAGGAGACCCATTGCCAGTTCGCGTCGCCGTGAGTTCAGGATTGGTGTTCTTTGTAACCCCATCCGCCTCACCCATAGCCACCTCCGCGAGGAAGCAGTCTAGCATGTGGATAGCGAAGTTGACGTTAAATCGCGTGGCTGTTGAAATCTGGTTTTCTTGAAAAATACTTATGAATTTGGGGATAGAAAAGTATCTCCAGCGTCGAACGATTCGGTCGTCGAACATCCGGACGCTATGCGATGTTTTGGCGTTGAAGCGCCGTCCGCACTGAATGCCACTAAAGCAATCAACACTGAGGGATTTGTCTGCACATTCCCGAATATCGGGCCTGTCATCGGGTTACTAAGTGTTTCCGCGCTCTGGATCCATCTTACTAGCTGCGGAATCACGTGCACGGTTGCCCGTCTACATTCCGAGGAGGTTGGGGTGGAGTTTGACATAACCGTGGCTTTGCGCCCAGAGGTCGAGCGGGACGGAGGCCAGCTCGTCCACCAGAGGATCGGCCAAGCCGTTTTTCGTGAGATCGATAGACTTGATGTAAGTGTGGCAAGCGTCGCAGCACTCGACGCGCATATGAGGGAATTGGTCGGCAGTATAGACCGGTAGTTTGTCTTGACCTTCCTGGCAGCATCGCGCACAGACGAGGCGGCGAAACTCCCACTCGCAGAGACAGAAACCGCATACCAGGTTGCGACGCGCACCGTCCCCTTGCGGGCGCAAAACGCCAAAGGTGGGTTTGCGATTGCAGAACGGGCATAGCGAATACGTGTAGCCGTCGGACTGCAATCGGGCGCGCGCGCGCGCGAATTCAGCGCAGGGTTGAAGAAAAGCGAAGGCGAGGAATTCTTCGGGAGCATCTGGCGCTTCGCCGGTCATGGACCAGCAATGGTTGAGTAGGTCAGACCATGAACCTGGGGATGAGTTGAGATCGCCGGCGGTTTGCGCGAAACGTGCTGGAGCTTTTTCTTCGACCAGAGCAAGAAACGCCGGGAAACTGGCGAGCAGTTCCTGCGATTCCGGCAAGCCTGGTACTTGAACCAGAGTCGTTCTGACCGAGGTGCGTTCGAGTTGCTGGTGCAAGTTTTGTTGGAAGCGGGCTACGTGGGTGTAGAAGCCCAGGATTTCGGCCGCGAACGGGTGCTGAGTGGTAAGTTGTTCGGCCCGCCGAATACGCTGCTGCCACGGAGTGTTGCCCACGGGGCGATTATGGGGCTTCGGGCTGCGGCAGGCAACTGCGTGGGTCGTGCAGCTTTGTACCAGAACGCCTCCATTGACTGTAGCGAGCCGGCGGATTATATTGCTGGGATCATTTTGGGGTGGCATCCGGGTTTCCTAATATAGGCTTGCGATCAAAGCGGTCGGAGAATGCACAATGGAACTCTCCCGCAGAACCTTCTTCAAGAGCGCGCTCGTTGGCGGAGCGGGCATCTCTCTCCTAGGATTCGACTTGACTCCCGCGGTTGCGCAGCTCAAAGAGCTCAAGATCGCGCGCGCGACCGAGACGCGATCGACCTGTCCGTATTGTGCCGTGAGCTGTGGCATCCTCATTTATACGATTGGCGATAAAGCCAAGAACGTGACGCCGCAGGTGATCCACGTCGAGGGCGACCCGGACCATCCGATCAATCGGGGCACGCTGTGTCCGAAGGGAGCGTCGCTCGAGCAGGACATCCTGAATCCCCGGCGGCTTCTGAAGCCGCAGGTCCGCCGGCCCGGCTCAGACCACTGGGAAGACATTGCCTGGACGCAGGCCATCGACGAAATCGGGCATTGGGTGAAGAAGACGCGCGACGATACCTTTATCGAAAAAGACGCGCTCGGACGCACCGTGAACCGCTGTGAAAGCATGGCTTGGATTGGCGGCTGCACCGACACCAACGAATTCAACTATCTCGTCGTCAAAACCATGCGCAGCCTGGGGCTTACCTTTATAGAAAACCAGGCCAGGGTTTGACACGGCCCAACGGTCTCAAGTTTGGGACCAACATTTGGACGCGGGGCCATGACGAATGGCTGGATCGACATCAAGAACGCCGATGTGATGTTGGTCATGGGTGGCAATCCTGCCGAGAACCATCCTTGCGGTTTCAAGTGGGCGATTGAAGCCAAAAGGACTCGCAATGCGAAGCTGATCGTGGTGGATCCGCGATTTACGCGTACCGCCGCCACGTCAGATCTATTCCTCCAGATTCGCGCCGGAGCGGACATCGCGTTTCTCGGTGGAGTGATCCGCTACGCGCTTGAGAACAACCGCATCGCGAAGGAATATCTCGTCAACTATACGAACGCTGCGTTCCTAGTGAAGGATGGCTTCAAATTGCCGGAAGACGGGTTGTATTCCGGGTTCGACGCTGCCAGCCAGACCTATGATCGGTCCACGTGGAATTATC
>JBAVYO010000241.1:0-7765 GCA_049698855.1 Terriglobales bacterium | reverse complement strand
TTATTCCGTTTGTCAGTACCCACCCCCCTCCCCCGGGTCTATTGGAATCAAGACTTTGGCGATGATTTTTTTCAAAGTCTTGAGCCGACAGGAGTTAGAGGCAAAGTCTTGATTGCAAGCTAGTTGGAGTGAATTTTGCCTTATTATCGTCTTTCCCCACGTTTTCCCAGGTCTTACTGCGAGCGCCGTTCTACGAGCGCCGTCGGCGGAGGCGTCTTTAGCTGCGCCGCTTGATTCCAGTCGCAGTGCTAATTGATTTTTTCCTTTGTTGGGTCGAGTTGTCTATGACGTGGGACACATTGAATTTGTGATGAATCGGGTTCCGAAATGGGAGGGAGCCGGGGGCCCTCATTCACGCGCACTGACCAGCAGGCCGACGAGGCTGACAAACGTTTGACTTCGTTCAACACTGGTCCACTAAAATCCCTCTTGTTGCACTTGCGCCTTGAATCCACCCACCGTCAGAGCGGGTAGCAGATCGGGAAACAGAGAGGCAGCGCGGGCTGATTCGATAACCGCGCCAGACTCCGCCGAGTAGACTTAGCCAGTTCCACATACTAAGAAAACGATTCGCCGCATGGACCAGCAGGAACAGAATTGCTTCCGGAGGTTCTTCATGTCACGCGCGCTACTGACTTTCGGATCATCGCGCGCCTTGCAGTGTGTAGATCACCCACGGAGCAATGTGAGTCTCGCTCGCCTAGTTATAAGGTTCACCGCTTTCGGGCAGCGGCTTGCGCATTTCGACTAACTCAAGCTCGGCGCGCTTTGTCTAAGCTCTCGTCGGCAACGGGATTGCGCAGCGTACCGATCCCGTCAATCGAAACTTCGATCACGTCTCCAGCCACGACTGGTCCCACTCCCTTCGGCGTGCCGGTCGCGATCAAGTCGCCAGGCTCGAGCGTCATGATATGCGAAATGTAGCGGATCACGGCATCGAGCGGGAAAATAAAATCCCGCGTATTGCCGGTTTGCCGAATCGCGCCATTGACGCGGGTTTTCACCTCAACACCCGCCCACGGATCGAGCGCGTCGGTGACCAGCGGTCCGACCGGGCAGAATGTGTCGAAGCCTTTGGCGCGCGTCCACTGGCTGTCTTTGTTCTGGAGATCGCGCGCGGTGAAATCGTCCACGCACGTGTATCCGAGAATGTAAGGACGAACATCTTCGTTGTCGCTCAACCGGCGCGCGCGGCGGCCGATGATCACGCCCAGCTCGCCCTCATAGTCGGTACGCGTAGAAACCTTCGGGCGAACGATGGCCGCTCCCGGAGCCAGCAACGCGCTTGGCGGCTTGAGAAAGAGCAGCGGTTCGGTGGGGACTTCGTTACCGAGTTCGGCAGCATGCTCGCGGTAGTTGCGGCCCACGCAGACGATCTTGGAAGGCTCGACGGGCGGCAAGAGCGACGCCTTGGCTATTGGAATGGGATCGGTGCCAAAGGTGGGCATTCTATCGACTTCGATCTCGCTCGATTGCGGCGATTGAAGCAGAAGGCGCGTGATGGTATCGACTTCATCCACGGGCTCGACAAGGCCGTAGTGGATGGTACCGTTGAGATCGAATCGGCAATATCGCATAGAGATTGGAGTTTGTCCTATTTAGGGCAAGGATATACTTGACCCGACCACGCTATTTCTGTATTATTTGAGTCATGGAGAACAAGGCCATGACCGAACCTAAGAGCTTGCAGCAAGCAATCGTCTACTTCTCTAACCCCGACAACTGCATCGACTATCTCGCCATTCGCCGCTGGGAAAACGGCAAGGTCGTTTGTCCAACTTGCGGTTGCGAGACTGTCAAATTCAGCGAGAAGCGCCGGACTTGGACTTGTGCGAAGCATCACGCGAAGCGCGAGTTTTCCATCAAGATCGGCACCGTCATGGAAGATTCTCCGATTCCTTTGGACAAGTGGCTCACTGCAACTTGGATGGTCACTAACTGCAAAAACGGAATCAGCAGTTACGAGATTGCGCGTGACGTGAAGGTCACCCAGAAGTCGGCATGGTTCATGCTTCACCGCATCCGTCTGGCGATGCAGGATGATTTCTTCGGGAGCAAACTCGGCGGCGAGGTCGAAGTAGACGAAACCTTCATCGGCGGCAAGGCTCGGAACATGCACCTCAGCGAGCGCAAGCGTCGCATTACCGGAACCGGTGGAGCGGACAAGACCATCGTGTTTGGAATGCTTGAGCGCGGCGGACGTGTTCGCGCAAAGGTCATGCCAAACCGCAAGCGCGAATCGGTACAGCCAGAGATTAAACAACACGTCCAGGTCGGAGCCGCGCTCTATAGCGATGAGTTCGTTGCGTACAAGGGACTGGAAACCGATTACGCGCACCAAGTCGTTGACCATGCCGTTCAATATGTAGATGGCCGCGTACACACTAACGGCCTTGAGAACTTCTGGTCTTTGCTCAAGCGCGGCATCTCGGGAACCTATGTTAGCGTGGAACCGTTTCACTTGTTTCGCTACCTCGATGAACAGATGTTCCGTTTCAATAATCGCAAAGACATCGACGATGCTGGCCGCTTTGATCTGGTCGTATCGCAACTTGTCGGAAAGCGCCTCACTTTTGCCGAGCTAACTGGCAAGGTGGGACAAACGATTCACTAGACCTTGGAGCCGGAAGCGCGGGAAGCGGGCGAAGTCTTAGCCCGCTTTTTCTTTTCCCGCTTACGTCTCCATTCCTTGTCTCGCTTCTGAATTTCTTCATGCGAGACAGACAGTAGCCTCCGCACAACAATGTCGAATCTGCCCGCTTCGGAGTCAGTCATCCTGCCTTCTTTCTTTGTTCTTGCTCACTCATCTTTTTGGCTTTCTCAAATTCCTCTTTCAATCCCTTGGCTAATTCCGGAAGATTTTCCTTGGTTCCCATAGAAATGCTCAAGTCCCACACGCGCTCATGTTTTTCAATTGGCCTCTTTAGCGATTGAAACAATTCTTGATAGTCATAGGGTGCCTTTTTCAGGGTTCGTCCAATTTCCAGTCGCATGAGGCCAGAAATCATATCGGCTGCCTGCAAGCCGAAAATGTATCTGTCATCAGCAAAACTAAGACTTATCAATTGCTGCTTCGCATGGGGCCATACCTTTTTGATGCGGCGATAAAGTTTATAAAAATTCCAGGCAGTCTTTTCCTCGTCATCGCAGACCACGCTGATCTTGTCAGGTTCTGGCGTAAATTCAACTACTCGGAGTGTGGATCGAAGGAAAGATGTATATACAGGGTCATCTCCGAATAGTTGGAAATAATGAGACGGCAGTTTCTTGTAAGCCTTAACATCTATCGCAGTTCCGGTGATTACCTGAATGTTTTTACGGATGCAATCGAAAAATGGAATCAGTGCACGTGTGCGTTCTTCGACCCCAAGATGAGGACAGCGTTGACTCAATGGCTTTCTCGGATTGAAAGCATTCTTCGCGCTTATCATGTGCAGCCCTTTCGAGCGAAGGAGGCGATTCCATTCAACTGAAAAATCGTTTACCTCCCGCTGGAAGGAAGCTATACCCCCGAGGGTAACAACTTCGTGGTCGTTAGGCTTACCGCTTTCATCGAAGAATGCAGACACCAACATCATCCATTCACCCTCATCTGGCGGAGAGATGCGGATAAGCTCTGGTGCGCCGCTCATCGCGCACCCCCGCTAGGGTCATCATGCGCCTTGCGCTCGGTCGGGTCAAGTATATTCTTGCCCTATTTAGGGCAATAAATACCTTGACTAACCATGCGGCTGCCCTTACCCTTGGGGCATGCCGCTCGATCTTTCAAGTGTACGAGCAAAATTAGCTCACAGCGCGAAACATGCTCAGGCCGTCCGCAATGAAGTCGCGGCCTGGATGGACAGAAATCCGTACAGCATTCTGCAAAAGGTGAATGCTGACAGCACCCGATACGCAACTGTTATCAGGATCAACGAGCCGCCGCCGCTCGATGAATGGTCGCTCATCATCGCGGATTGCATTTATTCCCTTCGATGCTGCCTCGATCATCTCGTGTATGCGATAGCCTGCCACGAAGCTCTTCCGAAATCTCCCCGCCACGAAGGAAGGCTGCAATTCCCCATCACCGATGATCGGGCGAACTTTGATGACGCTGTCATCTGTAGAAAGCAACTCGGGACCATTAGCGATCCAGTGCGGGCAGCGATTGAGATCTATCAGCCGTACAACCGACCACACCCCGACCTGCCACCTTTGCTCAGTATCTTGCGTGACTTCTCCAATCGGGACAAACACAAATTGCTTTCCCTTGCCATTCAAAACGTCGTCGCTGCCCAACTCGGCATGGATTTCAGCAATGCCAATCCGCCTATCACTCAAGGAGCTTTTGAATTCATTCCCGCGAGTAGCGGGGAAGTCGAAGACGGCACAGAAATCGGCGCGATGACCTTCAAGAGTCCTACGCCGAATATGCGCTTCGACAAGACAATCGTCCATATAGTGATGGCAATGCGGCACCGTAAGCGTGATCCAGCCACTCCCACTAGTTACGAGTTGACGGACTTCAAGCCATTGCTGAATTTGTTGAGTGCCGAGGTCCGGCAAATCATCTATGAAGTTTCCACCAAGGTCGTTTGACACACTCCCGTCATTTCCAGCGTCGTGCTAAACTGACGCCAGAAGGACGGGCATACGCTAGTGAGCCGCCAAGCAAACAAGAGCGATCAACCCGATGAGTACGCGAATTTTCAAAGAGCACTGAAAAAAGTGTTGTCTGTATCGCACGACGAAATCAAAACTAGACTGGCTTCCGCAAAACGTGCGAGACAGAAACGGAAGAAGGCTTCCGGCCACGCTTCCCGCGAGAAGGATTAACAATTCGCTGGACTGCCAGCCATCTTTCCTGTCACCTCAGCGAAGGTCAACCGCTTTCCCGCGATCTGCGATAAGGCTAACTGAAATCTATCCGCATCGGTCAACTGTTTTCCGCTTGCATCCTTGCGGTTGTTGAATCGAAACATCTGCTCATCGAGATAACGGAACAAATGAAACGGCTCAACCGAAACGTAGGTTCCAGAAATGCCGCGCTTCAAGAGCGACCAGAAATTTTCCAGTCCGTTTGTGTGAACGCGCCCGTCAACGTATTGCACGGCATGGTCAACAACTTGGTGAGCGTATTCTCCGGCGAGTCCGTCATAGGAACGTAGGGCATCGGAGTACAGAGCCGCACCCGCTTCGACGTGCCGATAGACTTCAGCTTGCAAGGCATTTTTCTTGCGATTAGGAACCACTGTGGCGCGAACCTTTCCGCCGCGTTCAAAGATTCCCATCACAGCGGTTTTATCCTTTGTGCCTGTCCCTGTGATGCGGCGTTTGCGTTCGCTGACGTGCATGTTTCGCGCTTTTCCGCCGATGAACGTTTCATCAACTTCGACTTCGCCGCCGAGTTTAGAGCCAAAGAAATCGTCATGCAATCCAAGGCGCAAACGTTGCAACATAAACCAAGCGGCCTTTTGGCTCACGCCGAGACCGCGCGATAGCTCATAGCTGCTGATTCCATTTTTGCAATTACAGAGCATCCAGAGAGCAGGAAGCCATTTTGTGAGGGAGATCGGACTATCCTCGAAAACCGTTCCTAGCTTAACGGTGAATTGCTTGTGGCACTCTTTGCACTTCCACCGCTTCTGAGTCTTGAGATAATAGTGCTCTTTATGTCCGCAGGCGGGGCAGACCGGGACACCATCTTTCCATCGCATCTGGGCGACAGCGTCAATGCAAACCTGTTCGTCGCTGTAGTGCTGAATCGCTGCTTGGAGTGTTTTTGGTGTTCCCATGCAAGGAGATTAACAAACTATGAATGGTTAGTCAAGGTATTTATTGCCCTATTTAGTGTAGCCGGTTTGGGCCGGCAAAAATCGTCCGCCCTCCACGCTCGATTAGTTCGAGGAGGACTCCCCGAGTCTGTGCGGCAGGCGTCAAGGGAGTAGGGTCCTTCGACGCGCGCTCGGTCGCTGCGCTCCTTCGCACGTGCTCAGGACGACAATTGCAAAATTCATCCGGTCACAGTACTAGTTGCCCGTCGGTACGGTTTCGCTGGCTTCTTCGGATTTCGCGCTCTCGTTGCCGCGGACATCGACGGCGGCAATCGAATAAACGTAGGTCTTGCCCGGAATCACCGAGCTGTCACGATAGGATGGCGTTTTCACAAGCGCGGAATTCACCTTGACCGTCGTCTTCATCTCGCCGCTAATCGCTACGCTGCGATAGATGTTGTAGCCAGCGAGATCGGCGCTCGCCACCGGAGCCCAAATCAGATCGATGAACGGCTTCTGCCCTTCGCCGGAATAGACGGCTTGCAAGCCCACAGGAACGGCGGGCGGAAAAACATCGTGAGCGACGAGGCGGAGCGTGGGGCTGTCGTCGCCCTCAACCTGGACTTCACTGTCCGAGCGCGTCACTGTACTCACCGCAGTCACGCGGTACAGGTAAGTTCGTTCCCATTCGATTGCGTCGAGGAAATGCGCGGGGCCGGAAGCACCGGCCGGGACTTCACCCGCTATCGTTTCCTTGCCGCCGCTTTCGGCGCGGCGATAAATGCGATAGCGAAACTGAGCGGCGGGACTGGAGGGTGTCTGGCTGGCGTCGGGCTCGCCGGCGCTCGTCCAGGTGAGCAGCACGCCATCTTCATTGAGTTGCGCCGCCAGATCTTGCGGGGCTGGCAGAGTCCTGATTGCCGGAATATGCACGCGGTTCGAAAGCCCGGCACCGCGACTGTTGCGGTTCAGTACTTCGACGGCGTAGGTGAGATCGGCTTGCGGATCGCTGCTGAGCGCAGTCGCTGGAACCGTGTCGGTGAAGGTCAGCGCTAATGGCGGCTTTGGCGGAGGCTTCCGCAGAGCTCTCTTGGGCACGATGGGAGGAGCCGGAACGGTGGCGACGGAATTTCCGCAGGCCGTCATGTCGGAATCGGCGCTGCGGCAGATTTGCGTAGGCCCGAGCGATCGCACACTCTCATGATCGGTGGTGAGTTTGGGTTCGGTCCAGGTCAGAGTTACGGAGTTGCCTTTGCGCGAGGCGTGCAGGTCGGTGGGCGGTTTCGGCAGCTCGAGCGACGGCGGCAGCGGCGCACCAGGCTGGGCACAACTTGAGAGCAGCAGGCAGAAAGCTGTCAAAGCGGTGAGCTTGGCGTAAAGATTCATCCGGAAAGAAGAGGGTAGCAGAGGATCGCGCTTAAATGCCGGAAAGGAAGATGGAAAGAGCACGGGCATCTTGCCTCCATCGGCCTCATGCTCTTGTTCCTACAGGATGTAGCGCGACAAATCCTGGTCCTTCACGATCTCGCTTAGCATTTTCTGCACGTAGGCGGCGTCTACCTTGAACTCCTGCCCTTTTTTCTCGGGCGCCTCGAAGCTGATCTCGTCGAGCACGCGCTCCATGATGGTGTGAAGGCGGCGCGCGCCAATGTTTTCCGTGCCTTCGTTCACACGAAAGGCAAAGCGCGCGACTTCTTCGAGCGCGTCGGGGGTGAATTCCAGCTTTACGCCTTCGGTTTCGAGCAGCGCCGTGTATTGCTTGGTGAGCGACGACTTCGGCTCCGTCAGAATGCGGATGAAGTCTTCCATGGTGAGCGACTGCAGCTCGACGCGGATGGGGAAGCGTCCCTGGAGTTCGGGAATCAGGTCGCTAGGCTTGGAGACGTGAAACGCGCCAGCCGCGATGAAAAGAATGTGGTCGGTGCGCACCATGCCGTAGCGCGTGTTGACGGTGGTGCCTTCGACGATGGGCAGAATATCGCGCTGCACGCCTTCGCGTGAGACATCAGGCC
>JBAVYO010000240.1:0-23245 GCA_049698855.1 Terriglobales bacterium | reverse complement strand
TGGACTGCTCGCAACCCTGTCGATTGTAGCGGGGGTGAGCAGCGACTCCTTCAACATCCAGAATCCGGTCGCGACCAACGCGGGATATTTCATCGATCCAAGCGGGTCGGCCGTGCTGCGCGCGCTTTTGACGCCGTTGGATGTTGTCACCATCTGGACCTTGGTTCCTGGTAGCCATCGGGATTGCCTGCATCAGCAACGTGAAGCGCGGCACAGCGTTCGCCATTGTGTTCGGATGGTTCGGTGTCATGGTGCTGTTTCGAGTAGCGATGGCCGCGATTTTCTGATCATGCACACTGCGGATGTCGCTCTAATCGGCGGAGGGATTGTCGGGTCGAGCATTGCCTATCATCTGGCCGCAGCCGGTTGCAAGAATGTTCTCGTGATCGAGCGCGAGAACTCACAGGGCAAGGGATCTACTGGCAAAAGTATGGGCGGCGTACGCGCCCAGTTCTCCACTCCCGTCAACATCCAAATGTCGCTGTATTCGATTCCGTTTTACGCCAGCTTCGAGGAACGGCTTGGCTACCCATGTGACTACCGCCCGCAAGGATATTTATTTTGCGCCACGAATGAAAAGCATCTGGCGTATCTGCGCGCAAATTATGAAAAGCAGATCGCCATGGGATTGAAGAATGTGCGGCTGGTCAGTGGCGATGAGATTCGCGGCATGTATCCGCAACTGCGCGGCGACGACATTGTGGGCGGCAGCTTCTGCTCCACCGATGGATTCGTCGACCCCTACAGCGCGATGACCGGCTTCATGACATGGGCTGCGGACCATGGCGCGACTCTATTGAAGAACGCTACGGTCGTTTCGATTGCGCGGCGCGAGGGCGGCAGATTTGAAATCATTACGTCGCGCGATGTGATCTCCGCGAGCGTGGTCGTGAACTGTGCCGGCGCGTGGTCAGCGGAGATCGCGAGCATGGTCGGCATTACGCTACCAGTCGAACCACTGCGGCGAATGCTCGTTCCCACCGAACCCTTCGACCAGTTTCCCCACACCGCGCCCATGATCGTGGACATGTCGAACGGCTTTCATTTTCGCCCCGAGGCGCGCGGGTTCCTGCTGGCGTGGAATGATCCCGAGGAGACTCCAGGCTACAAAATGGACTTCGAGCCGTCGTTCATTGAAAAGATTCTCACCCGCGCAGCGGATCGCGTGCCCGTGTTTGAAAATCTTGAGGTCAATCCCAAGCGCGCATGGGCCGGCCTGTATGAAATGACGCCGGATCATCATCCGGTGCTGGGCGAGTCTCGCGAGGTGCCGGGCTTTTTCTTCGCCAACGGATTCAGTGGACATGGAGTGATGCACGCTCCGGCCACCGGCAAGATTCTCAGCGACTTGATCCTGAGCGGGAAAACCGAATTGATTGACGCATCGCTCTTGAATTTCTCCCGCTTCGCAGAAGGCCGAACGATTCACGAGACCGCGGTGCTGTGATGATTGACCACATATATTCTGGCCCTCGCCGCTCGGGCTCTACAACGGCGAGCCGTGGTTTCTCCCCTTCGCGCGCGTACTATAAGGTGCTCGATTGGATTTCATGAAGCAGGTCGCAGTTCTAAGGTGTCGGGTCTCGGCAAGAGCACTTGGATATTTTGATATCCCAGAGACCTGCGACCTGACACCTGACACCTTTATGTGAGGAGCGCTATGTCCATCTTTGGCCTCATTGAATACGCTGACGCCAACCCCGAGGTGCGCGCCGTCTACGACGACATCATGGCGACGCGCAAAACGGATTGGATCAACGATTTCTGGAAAGCGATTGCGCACGATCCCGCAACACTGAAGCGCACATGGGAGAGCATCAAGCAGATCATGGCGCCGGGCGCGCTCGATCCGCTCATGAAGGAAATGATCTACGTCGCCGTCTCGGTGACGAACGGCTGCGAATACTGCATCGCTTCCCACACCGTATCCGCGAAAAACAAGGGAATGACGGATGCGCAGTTCAAGGAACTGATGGCGGTGGTTGGAATGGCGAACGAGACCAACCGCCTTGTTGCGGGATATCAAGTGGAAGTGGACGATCGCTTCAAGCCGCAAGCCAACTTCAAGCCGATGACGAAATAGAGATCTGCCGGACCACGCCGCGCCGCCACAGCGCATCTCACGAAAGTTTTATAATGGCTCCGGTTACGGGGAGGGTGAGCGATGGCCGAATTGACGGTAGCTCCGGTTGCGACCCACGGCTTTTATCTCGACGGGAAGTGGCTGGAAGAAGGTGACCTCCTCGAAATTCGCGCACCGTACGACGGCGCTGTGATTGCGCGCGTCTACCAGGGGCGCCGCGAGCACGCCGAAGCCGCCATTGCCGCCGCCGTCAAGGCCTTTGGAACCACGCGCCGCCTGCCCGCTTTCGAGCGCCAGCGCGTTCTGCGCCGCATTGCCGATGGCATTCACGACCGCAAAGAAGAGTTTTCACGCACGCTTGCCTTGGAAGCAGGCAAGCCCATCAAGAGCGCGCGCATGGAAGTAGACCGCGCCGTTTTTACTTTTCAAATCGCCGCAGAAGAAACCGTTCGCGGCTATGGCGAATATTTGCCGCTCGATTGGCAGCAGTCTACGGCCGGCCGCTGGGGCATTGTAAAGCGGTTTCCGGTGGGTCCGGTCGCAGGCATCACGCCGTTTAATTTTCCGCTCAACCTGGTAGCCCACAAAGTCGCGCCTGCGATTGCGGCTGGCTGTCCAATCGTGCTCAAGCCAGCGCCGCAAACTCCGCTCAGTTCCTTGCTGCTTGCCGAAGTAATTCAGCAGGCGGGATGGCCCGACGGCGGCTTCAACGCTGTGCTGCTTTCAAACGAAGATTCCGGATTGCTGGTAACCGATGACCGCATCAAGCTCATCAGCTTCACCGGTAGCGCGGCGATTGGCTGGGCAATCAAGAGGAACGCCGGCAAAAAGAAGGTGGTGTTGGAACTCGGCGGCAACTCCGGCGTCATCGTGCACAACGACGCCGATCTCGCCTATGCCGCGGGGCGCTGCGTCACGGGCGGGTTTTCCTATGCCGGGCAGACGTGTATTTCGGTTCAGCGCATTTTCGTGGAGCAGTCGGTGTTCGGGAAGTTCGTGGAGCTGCTGCTCGATGGCATCCGCCAGCTGAAGATGGGCGATCCGCTCGACGAAACCAGCGATCTCGGCCCGCTCATCCGCGAAAGCGATGCGATCCGTGCCTGCGATTGGGTGCAGGAAGCCGTGCGTGGCGGCGCGCGCCTGCTTTGCGGCGGCCATCGTAAAGGCTCAATGCTGGAACCAACCGTCCTGACGAGCACCAAGCCGTCCATGAAAATCAACTGCCAGGAGATATTTGCGCCGGTGGTGACCGTCGAGCCCTACAACGATTTCGCTTCGGCGCTGCGCGAGATCAATGCCTCCGCTTACGGACTGCAGGCCGGATTGTTTACCCGCGACGCCAAGCTGATTTTCCAGGCCTACGACGAACTTGATGTGGGCGGCCTGATCGCGGGCGACGTGCCCACCTTTCGCATCGACCACATGCCCTACGGCGGAGTGAAGGATTCCGGACTGGGCCGCGAGGGCTTGCGCTACGCCATCGAGGAGATGACGGAGCCTAAGCTTCTGGTTATGAACCTTCGTTGACACGCCGCGAAGCGCAGGACCTTGCTAGAAATGTGTAAGGTTCGTGATCGGGAGAGTCTGGCGGTGTTGAAAATCTCAACACGCCTCAAATCACGGACAAGAAAAATTTAAAATTGGAATAGAGAAATCCGTGTTCATCTATTCCCAAAAGTCATCTCCCTGTTATACTCACATTTCTGTAATCCACGTCACCGAGTGACGTGACATATTTCAGGGGCCATTTGTCAGCCGGGAAGACGGAAACCGCTCCTAAAAAGCCGTCATCATAGTCAATGCAGATTTTTCCACGCAGCAGCAATGCAATTGCGCGGGCCTCGCTGTTCGGCTTGGTCTTTGCGGTCGCCGGACTCTTTTGGGTTCTGGCGCAACTGCAACGTTCTCCCTATATCACGTGGGAAGGCGTGCGCAAACCGCAGCCGGTGCCGTTCAGCCACAAGCATCACGTAACCGGTCTCGGCATCGATTGCCGCTACTGCCACACTTCGGTTGAGCAGTCAAGCTTCGCGGGCATTCCTCCCACCAAGACGTGCATGAACTGCCACTCGCAAATCTGGACCAACGCCGCATATCTCGAACCCGTGCGCGAAAGCTTCCGCACCGGCCGGTCGCTCGAATGGTCGCGCGTCAATCAGTTGCCCAATTTTGTTTATTTCAATCACAGCATTCACATTAATAAAGGTGTGGGCTGCAACACCTGTCACGGCCCAGTGGACCAGATGCCGCTGATGTATCAATACGCGTCGCTGCAAATGGAGTTTTGCCTCGACTGCCATCGCGAGCCGGAAAAATATCTGCGCCCGCGCGAGCAGGTTTTTAACATGCGCTATCAGCCGCCGGTGAGCGATCCGCTGGGCAAGAATCAAGTGGTGTTTGGCGGTAAGGCATACAACGATCAGATTGCGCTGGGCACGGCCATTAAAGACGCATACAAAGTGCGCTCGGTGCAAGACATTACGAGTTGCAATACCTGCCATCGATAAGACGAGCATAAAGATGAGGTTTAATCGCGAGGACGCAAGAACTGAAAGCTGACGGCTGATAGCTGAGAGCCGAATTTCAGAGTTGACTTCGAAGATGAGCGCAGACGACTACAAAACGAAGCAGGCCGGCGCGGATGTTTGTCCGAGCAAGCGCGGCAAACTCGATCTCGCCACCGCCAAAGAGCAGATCGAGCAGACGACCGGCCCCGAATACTGGCGCAGCCTGGAAGAACTCGCCGGCAGCGAAGAGTTTCAGGAGATGCTGCACCGCGAATTTCCCAAGGGCGCATCCGAGTGGCTGGATTCGTTCTCGCGACGCGGCTTTCTGAAGACGATGGGCGCATCGCTCGCCCTCGCCGGATTAACCGGCTGCACGCGCATGCCGGTCACCGAGATCGTGCCCTATGTGCGCCAGCCGGAGAACGTGATTCCGGGCAAGCCGAAATATTACGCCACGGCCTTCACGCTCGGCGGCTACGCATCGCCGGTGCTGGTGGAAAGCCACATGTTCCGGCCGACGAAGATTGAAGGCAATCCGGAGCATCCTGCCAGCCTAGGTGGAACCGACATTTACGCGCAGGCCTCGATTCTCGATCTCTACGATCCCGACCGCGCCCAGAACGTTACTTACATGGGCGATGTGCGTTCGTGGGACGCATTCATGGCCGCCGTCAAAGGCCCCTTGAATGTGCAGCAGAGCATGTCGGGCTCGGGCGTGCGCATTCTGACGCAAGGTGTTTCTTCGCCCACGCTGGCCGGGCAAATTAAGGACTATCTCGCGGCGCATCCGCAGGCCAAGTGGCATGTGTGGGAGCCGATCAACCGCGACAATGTCTACGAAGGCGCGAAGATGGCGTTCGGCGAGGTGGTTGAGACTCGCTACGACCTGTCGAAAGCCGATGTAATCGTCTCTCTCGATGCCGACTTCTTATACGCCGGCTTCCCCGGATCGACGCGCTACATCCGCGACTTCGCCGCCCGCCGCAATCCCGACGGAAACATGAACCGGCTATATGTGATCGAAAGCACGCCGAGTTCAACGGGGATGAAGGCGGACCACAGGTGGCCGGTGAAGGCGGTCGACGTTGAAAGTCTAGCGCGCGGACTCGCAATACTAGCAGGCGCAGATGCCGAAGGGACCGGCGTCATGGGTTCGGGAGCCAAAATACTCGAGCCGATCATCAAGGATCTTAATGGACATCACGGCTCTACCGTTGTAATTGCCGGTGACCATCAGCCTCCTGCTGTCCATGCGATCGCACACGCAATAAACGAGAAACTCGGCAATGTCGGCAAGACGGTTTTCTATAGCGAGCCGGTCGACGCGAACCCTACCAATCGCGGCGAGTCGCTGCATGAACTGACTGAAGACATTCGTGCAGGCAAAGTCGATCTGCTGCTGATCCTCGGCGGCAACCCTGCGTATGACGCACCCGCCGAACTCGAATTTGCGTCGGCGCTCAAATCGAATGCCGTCAATCTAAAGGTCTATCTCGGCACCCATCGCAACGAAACCGCCGAACTCTGCCACTGGCACGTTCCCGAAGCGCACTATCTCGAATCGTGGAGCGACGCGCGTGCCTACGATGGTACCGTTTCGATCGTTCAGCCGCTGATTGAGCCACTCTATGGCGGTAAGAGCGCGCACGAAGTCATTACAATCCTCGCCGGACAATCGGGATTTAGCGCGCACGACCTTGTGCAGCAGCACTGGCAAAAGCAGAGCAGTAGTGCCGACTTCGATGCCCTCTGGCGCAAATCGCTGCATGACGGCTGGGTCGCAAACACAGCGTTCCCCGCGAAAAACGTCGCGGTGAAGAACGTCAGTTTCCCGGCAGATCAGTCGCAGACAGATAATGGCATTGAGCTCAACTTCCGCCGCGACCCCTCCATCTACGACGGCCGCTTCTCCAACAACGGCTGGCTGCAGGAATTGCCTAAGCCGCTGACTAAGTTGACTTGGGATAACCCCGTCATGATCGGCCCCGCGATGGCCGAGCGCATGAAGCTCAAGTCTAAAGATGTGGTCGAGCTTGAGTTCAACGGCAAGAAAACCAAGGGCGCGATCTGGATTCAAGCCGGTCATCCCGATAATTCGGTCACTGTCTTCTTCGGCTATGGACGCATGAAAGCCGGCCGCGTCGGCACGGGCCAGGGTTTCGATGTCTATCCGCTGCGCACCAGTCAGGCTCCGTGGTTTGCCAGCGGAGTAAAGCTCACTCCCACAGGCGAGATCATCGAGCTAGCCAGCACCCAGGGCTACCAGACCATGGAAACGCCCGATGGCAGCGAGCGTCCGCTGGTGCAAGAGGCGACTCTCGAGGAATACAAGAAAGAGCCGAATTTTGCGAAAGAAGGCGAGCCGCCGAAGGAACTTACGCTCTACAAACCCGAAGAGTTTGCCTACGAGAAAGAAGCTTACTCCTGGGGCATGGCGATCGACCTTAATTCCTGTGTAGGTTGCAATAACTGCATCGTCGCCTGCCAGTCGGAAAATAACATCCCCGTCGTTGGCCAGTATCAGACGCTCAGAGGCCGCCACATGCACTGGATTCGCGTCGACGCCTATTACAACGGTCCGCGCGACAATCCGAAAGGCTTTTTCCAGCCCGTGCCCTGTATGCAGTGTGAGAACGCGCCCTGCGAACTGGTTTGTCCCGTCCAAGCCACCGTGCACTCGAGCGAAGGCCTGAATGACATGGTCTACAACCGCTGCGTGGGCACCCGCTATTGTTCGAATAACTGCCCATACAAGGTTCGGCGGTTCAACTTCCTGTTGTTCCAGGATTGGGAGACGCCGCAGTTCAAGCTCATGCGCAATCCGGATGTAACTGTCCGCAGCCGCGGCGTCATGGAAAAGTGCACTTACTGCGTGCAGCGCATCAGCGAGCGCCGCATCGACACGGAAACGGCTTCCGTGCGCGAAGGCAAGGAAGTCAAGATTGGCGACGAGTTGCAGACGGCTTGCCAGCAATCCTGCCCGGCCAACGCAATCGTCTTCGGAAACCTGAACGAGCCAAATAGCCAGGTGAATAAGTGGAAGGCGCAAGCGAGGAATTACTCGCTTATGGGTGAATTGAATACGCGGCCGCGCACAACGTATCTCGCGGAAATTAGAAATCCGAACCCGGAGTTAGAAGGTGCCAGGTCTCAGGTCTCAGGTCTCAGGAAAGCCGACACCGAAGCCTGACACTTGCGATCTGGCATTTGATTTTTGGAGAAGCATGGCGACTAACCTACAAATCCCCGTGGCAGACAGGCGAGCGCCGGTAATTGCGCCGGGCCATACCTTCTCCACGGTCACCGAAAAGATCAGCAACATCGTGCTGAAGCGCCCGATCTCGCTGGGATGGATCGTCGGTTTCCTCATCATGTTCTCGCTGACGAACATGCTGGCAATGGCGCTCGGCTATCTCTTTATTAAAGGTACTGGAATCTGGGGCATCGACATTCCGGTCGGCTGGGGCTTTGCGATTGTTAACTTTGTATGGTGGATCGGCATCGGCCACGCGGGTACGCTGATCTCGGCCATTCTCGCGCTTTTGCGGCAAACCTGGCGCAACTCGATTAACCGCTTCGCAGAGGCGATGACGTTGTTCGCCGTAGCTTGCGCAGGCATCTTCCCGCTCGTTCACACTGGACGCCCCTGGCTCGCCTACTGGTTGTTTCCGTATCCCAACACCATGAATTACTGGCCGAACTTCCGTAGCCCGCTGGTGTGGGACGTGTTCGCGGTTTCGACTTACGGCACCATTTCGCTGGTGTTCTGGTTTACCGGACTTATCCCCGACTTAGCCACATTGCGCGATCGCGCCGAGCACCCCTGGGCGCAAAAGATCTACGGCCTTCTCGCCATGGGATGGCGCGGATCGGCCCGGCACTGGCATCGTTATGAGACGGCGTATCTCTTGCTCGCCGGCCTCTCCACTCCCCTCGTGCTCTCTGTGCACACCGTGGTGAGCTTCGATTTCGCGGTCGGCATCGTTCCCGGATGGCACACGACAATCTTCCCGCCTTACTTCGTGGCTGGCGCCATTTACTCCGGGTTCGCGATGGTACTGTGCCTCGCGATTCCAATTCGCGCGATCTACGGATTGAAAGATTTCATCACCGAGCGGCACCTGGAGACGATGGCTAAGGTGATGCTCGCGACCGGACTGATCGTAGCTTACGGCTACGGCATGGAAGCCTTCATGGGCTGGTATAGCGGGAGCAAGACAGATTCATTTTTGCTCTGGAATCGCCTGCATGGGCCCTATCAACTCTCGTATTTCGCATTGCTGGCGTGTAATATCGGCATCCCGCAGGTGCTTTGGCTGAGAAAATTCCGCGTCTCCACCGGCTGGCTCTGGCTGATCTCCTTTGTTGTGCTGGTCGGCATGTGGCTGGAGCGTTTCATTATTGTCGTTGTCAGCTTGAGCCGGGATTTCGTGAATTCTTCCTGGGGCATGTATTACCCCACTAAGTGGGATTGGATGACTTATGTCGGCACAATCGGGATGTTCCTGACGGCGATGTGGCTCTTTGTCCGCATCCTCCCGATGATTTCGATTTTCGAGTTGCGCCAGTTACTGCCCGAAGCGCACACGCACGAACCGGCGGAGGTTGGGAAATGAGCGAATCTTCCATTTACGGATTGATGGCTGAATTCGATTCCGCTCAGGCATTAGTCGATGCGGCCCACAAGACGCACGCCGCCGGCTATCAAAAGATAGATGCCTACAGCCCGTTTCCGGTCGAAGGACTCGCAGAAGCTATCGGCTTCCATAAGAATCGCGTGCCGCTGGTTGTCCTCATCGGCGGGTTGCTCGGCGGATTGTCGGGATACGGGCTGCAGTATTGGGTCGCAACGATCACATATCGCACTAACGTCGGCGGAAGGCCATATCACTCCTGGCCGTCGTTCATCATCGTGACCTTTGAAATGACAATTTTATTTGCCGGTCTTTCGGCTGTGTTCGGCATGCTGGCGCTGAACGGATTGCCCATGCCCTATCACCCTGTATTCAATGTCCCCGAGTTCGCGAAAGCTTCGGAGAACAAATTTTTCCTGGTCGTGTTTTCGACCGACCCGAAATATGATGCCTCCGGCACGCGCAATTTCCTACAAGGATTGTCGCCCAGCATGATAGCGGAGGTGCCGAACTAGCATGATCGGAGTTCGCACAACTAAGCGCCGCAAGTTACTCCCCGCGCTCTTGCTGTTGATCGGCGTGACCGTCGGATGCCGCCTGGACATGCATATCCAGCCCTATTATCGGCCGCTGGCAAAGAGCGACTTCTTCGGCGACGATCGCTCCGCTCGTCTGCCTGTCGAAGGTACAGTGGCGCGTGGCGATTTGCACGAAGATACTTACTTCTACACAGGCAGAATCAACAACGCACCCGGCGAGTATATGCCGTTTCCCGTCACAGCCGATGTGCTGGCCCGTGGGCGCGAGCGCTTCAATATCAATTGCACGCCATGCCATGGACGCGTCGGCGATGGCAACGGCTTTATTCCCACGCGCGGTTTTCACCAACCTCCTTCGTATCACATCGAGCGATTGCGCAAGGCACCAATCGGCTACTTTTTCGATGTCATGACCAACGGCTACGGCGCGATGCCCGAATATGGAACGCAGGTCGCACCGCGCGATCGCTGGTGCATTGCGGCTTATATTCGCGCGTTGCAACTTAGTCAGGGCGCAACCCGGGCCGACATCCCAGCGGGACAGAAAGTTCCCTCGCCTGCGCCGCACTTCGCCGATATTGGCAACGGCGCGACGCTGCCGGTAGTCGAAACTGCGCCTCTGAGTGAAGGCTCGGAAGCCGGACAGAATCCCGAAGGCGGGCAGAAAAAAGAGGAGCCGAAATGAGCACGGCGACGCTCAACAAGTCGGAACTAATGGCGCCAGCCGTGGCGCAGACCATCCAGCAGCGCTCGCTGGTAATTGGCGCGCTGGGCGCTGTGCTCACAATTGCCGGCTGGTTCGTGGCTGGCACGGATGCGGCAAAGACCGATTTTCTCTCCGCCTATCTCATCGGATTCATGTTCTGGCTCGGCCTGTCGCTGGGCTGCATGGCAATCGTCATGCTCTATCACCTCGTCGGAGGCAAGTGGGGCACTGTAATCCGCCGCATCCTTGAAGCGGGCATGACCACGCTGCCGCTCATGGCCATCCTCTTTATTCCGATTGTGATGAACTTACCCCGCCTCTACTTTTGGGCTCGCCCCGAGGAACTGGCGAAAGACCCGAAGATTGCAGAGATTGCGCACAGCTACCTAAACTTCAATGGCATCCTGATTCGAGCCATCTTTTACTTCGCGATCTGGATCGGCATGACTTACTTCCTCAGCCGCTGGTCGTCGGAGCAGGATACTCCCGAAGGCGGCCAGAAAAGTACTCTCCGGTTCCGCGCGATGAGCAGCCTCGGGCTTGTGATTTACTCGCTTACCATTTCGTTTGCCGTCATCGACTGGGTCATGTCGCTGCAGGCGCGCTGGATTTCGACGATCTACGGATTACTCTTCGTAGCCGGCGAAGCGCTCTGCGCCTTCTGTTTCGCGGTTGTGATCGAGAGCATCCTCAGTAAGCGCAAGCCGATGTCGGAGTATCTGACGACGACCGAAGTGCACGATCACGGCAAGCTGATGCTCGCCTTCGTTATGGTGTGGGCCTATTTCAATTTCTCTCAGTGGCTCATCATTTGGGCGGGCAATCTGCCGGAAGAAATTCCCTGGTATGTGCGCCGCATGAATGGCGGCTGGGGCGGCGTGGGCTTGTTCCTGGTCTTCTTTCACTTTGCGCTGCCCTTTATCTTGCTGCTTTCGCGCAACCTCAAGAAGAACGTTCATCAGTTAGCGCTGCTCGCATCGTGGCTTATCTTCATGCGCATCGTCGATATTTTCTGGCACATCGAGCCCGCATTCCACCCAGAGTTCCACTTGAGCTGGGTACATTTTGCGGTGGTCATCGGCATGGGCGGCCTGTGGATAGCGTACTTCTTCCGCAACCTGAGATCGCGCCCGTTGCTGGCTGTTTACGCGCCGCAGACATTGAAACATTTGGAGCATTCGCATGGGTAACCCGACATGGATGACGAGAATTGGGTAACAAGATATGAGTGACGAACTGAATCACGCCCAGTCGAATCCGGACACTTCGTTTGAACGCGAAGACTTAAGCACGCGCGGCGTCTTCGTGTTCATGATCGGCCTGGCGATCACCGGCATCGTCATCTATTTCATCATCCGCGGAATGTATGGGTTTCTCGATAACTACGAGCACGCGCAGATGTCGACTGCCAGCCCGCTCGCTCCGGGTGCGGATGCGAGCTCTCGGTATATCGTGCACGATCCCGCACAAGGCGACTACGTCACCAACAAATTCAAGGAGAATGGCGCGCCCATGCTCGAGAGCGATGAGCGCGGCCAATTCAAGAATTTCTTACTCAACCAGGAAGATCAGCTCAACAGCTACGGTTGGGTCGATCAACAGGACGGCGTGGCGCACATTCCGATTGAGCGCGCTATGGATTTGATCGTGGAACGCGGGTTGCCCGTGCTCCCGGCGCACCAGACAGAAGCGAATGCCGTGGCAGTCAAAGCTCCCACGGCGAATAAGGCGGCCGCAAAGAAGTAAGACCGCAGCGAAGGAAAAGGCAGTGTATCGCAAAGGCAGTTTCTTAATTCTGATGTTGGCGTTAACGGCAGGCACATTGTTTGCCCAAAGCCCGCGCGGCCCCATGATGGGCGGAATCCTTTCGCCTCCCGCAAATCAGCGCCCGCCCGGACTTCAGTTTGTGGGAATCGAGCAGCACCTCAACGCGCAAATTCCGGCCGGTCTCGAATTCCGCGACGCACTCGGCAACCCGGTTAAGCTCGACGACTACTTCGGCCATGGCCGTCCCGTGATTTTGAATCTCGGCTATTACCAGTGCCCCATGCTGTGCAGCGAGCTGCTCGAAGGTCTGGTCGGTTCGATGAAGGCGTTAAAGCTCCAGCTTGGCGAGGATTTCGACGTCGTGACGCTCAGCTTCGATCCGCGCGAGACCACCGAGATGGCCGCGGCGAAGAAGCGTGACATCATGAAGCGCTATGGCCGCGCCAATTCCGCCGGTGGCTGGCACTTTCTCACCGGCCAACCGGATCAGATCAAGGCCCTTACCGATGCTGTCGGCTTCCAATATCAGTTCGATCCTAAGACCGGCCAGTATGCGCACGCGACTGCCATTGTCCTTCTGACGCCGGACCGGCACATTGCCGAATATTTCTACGGAGTCGAATTTTCGCCGCGCGATCTGCGGCTCGGACTGGTGCAAGCTGGACAGGGCAAGATCGGCAATATTACGGATACGGTATTGCTTTACTGCTATCACTACGATCCTCGCGCCGGTAAGTACGGAGCCGTGATCAGCAATGTGCTCAAGATAGGCGGCCTCGCGACCATCCTCATCGTGGGCGGATGCGTGTTTGTGATGTACCGTGCCGACCGCAGCGCGGCGCGCAAGGGATTGGGGCAGAGTACTTAATATGTCGAAATACCTACCATTGTGGCCGGATTCGGCGTCGACCATGTCGGGGCAGGTGGATATGCTCTACATCTACCTGCTGCTGGTGGCGAGCGTCATGACCACGCTCATCTTTCTCGCCGTCACCGTGCTGGCCATCAAGTATCGCCGTAAGCCCGGCGTCGAGGCGCATCAGATCGAAGGCTCGACCATCCTCGAAATCACCTGGTCGGTTATTCCCTTCGGCGTCATGTTGACCTTCTTCATCTGGGGCGCGGTCATTTTCTTCCAGGAGCGCACGCCTCCCGCCGATTCCACCGAAGTGTACGTCGTCGCTAAGCAGTGGATGTGGAAGATTGAGCACATGGAAGGGCAGCGCGAAATCAATGAACTGCACGTGCCCACCGGCCAGAACGTCAAGCTGATCATGACCTCGCAGGATGTCATCCACAGCTTTTTCATTCCCGCGTTCCGCATCAAGCAGGATGTGCTGCCCGGCCGTTACACCACGCTCTGGTTCAAAGCGACCAAGCCGGGCCGCTATCACCTGTTTTGCGCCGAGTATTGCGGTACCATGCATTCCGGTATGGGCGGCGATATCGTCGTGATGGAACCGCAGGAATACGCACAGTGGATGGCTGGCGCCGCCGCGCCGCCGTTGCAGGATACGGGAAAACAACTCTTCTCAACTCTGGGATGCTCGACCTGTCATCGTTCTGACGTGCAGGGCCGCGGTCCAAACCTCGCCGGCATTTACAACAAACCTGTACTTCTTGAGGATGGCCGCACCGTGGTCGCCGACGAAAACTACGTTCGCGAATCGATTCTCAACCCGACGGCAAAAATCGTGAGCGGCTTTAAGCCCGTGATGCCGACCTTCCAGGGCATTGTCAGCGAGGAACAACTGAACGCGCTGGTGGCTTACGTGAAATCGTTAAGCCAGCCGCCCACGGGAACGGCGCAGGCCAGCCAGGCGGCGGCGTCCCCCGAACAATCCAGCAACACGCAGCAGGTGCAATAGTATGGCGAGTCATGCAATCCCGGCGAATCAGGCTCCGACTAACAACTACCTGACCAATGGCCATGGCATTAAGTCCTGGCTGCTGACCACCGACCATAAGCGGATCGCGATCCTTTACCTGATTTCGATTACGCTCTTCTTTTTCCTCGGCGGCTTTTTCGCCATGCTCATCCGGCTAGAACTGCTCACGCCGCAGGGCGACCTGATGCAGGCCGACACCTATAACAAGGTGTTCACCATGCACGGCATGATCATGGTGTTTTTCTTCCTGATCCCCGTCGTGCCCGCCGTGCTTGGGAACTTTCTCGTCCCGATCATGATCGGCGCGAAGGATCTTGCTTTCCCTCGCATCAACCTGTTGAGCTGGTATCTCTACATCATCGCGGGCACGCTCTTCCTGCACTGCATGATTACCGGAGGCGTCGATACCGGCTGGACGTTCTATACCCCATTCAGCACGGTTGGTAGCAACACCAACGTCATCGAAGCCGGACTCGCGGTTTTCATTGCGGGGTTCTCGTCCATTTTCACCGGACTCAATTTCATCGTGACCATCCATCGCATGCGCGCCCCCGGACTTACCTGGGACCGCCTGCCGCTTTTCATCTGGGCCAACTACGCGACCAGCCTCATCATGATTCTCGGCACGCCGGTGGTCGCGATTACCATTGTTCTGGTTGCCGTGGAACGCCTCTTTCACCTCGGCATCTTCGATCCCGCGCTCGGCGGAGATCCGCTGCTCTTCCAGCATCTGTTCTGGTTCTACTCACATCCCGCCGTCTACATCATGATCCTGCCCTCCATGGGCGTGGTCAGTGAACTTATTACCTGTTTCGCGCGCAAACGCGTTTTCGGATATAAGTTCATCGCCCTGTCGAGCGTCGCCATCGCCGTTCTCGGATTTCTGGTTTGGGCGCATCACATGTTCGTCGCCGGCATTTCGCTTTACGCCGCGATGATCTTCTCGTTTCTGACTTTCTTTATCGGCGTGCCTTCGGCCATCAAAGTCTTCAATTGGACTGCGACCCTTTATCGCGGATCGATCGAATATGCCACGCCGATGCTCTACGCTTTCGGCTTCATCGGTCTGTTCACCATCGGCGGACTCACTGGCCTATTCCTCGCCACGCTCGGCATCGACGTGCACGTCACCGACACTTATTTCGTCGTCGCACACTTTCATTACGTCATGGTAGGTGGCGTCTTGATGGGCTATCTCGGCGGCATGCACTTCTGGTGGCCAAAAATCAGTGGCCGCATGTATCCCGAGGGCTGGGCGAAATTGTCCGCGCTGCTGGTGTTCGTCGGCTTCAACCTGACGTTCTTTCCGCAGTTCATTCTCGGATACGTCGGCATGCCCCGCCGCTACTGGCAATATCCGGATGAATTCCAGGTACTCAACGTACTCTCCACCGCCGGCGCCAGCGTTCTCGCCGTCGGCTACCTGCTGCCCATGATTTACTTCCTCTGGTCGTTGCGCTACGGACCGATCGCCGAAGCCAATCCATGGAACGCCGCCGGACTGGAGTGGAAGACAACTTCCCCGCCGCCCACTTTCAATTTCGACGAAACCCCCGTTGTAACTTGGGAAGCTTATAACTACGACGAGATTCCACCGAAGGAGCTGGAGGTTCCCGTTGGCCGATAGTCAAGTGACCGCGATCGAGCATCACGAAGCGCACAACCCCGCGCTGCGCCATCATTTCGCCGATGAACAGCAGCAGAAGAACGCCGCCTCGCTCGGCATGTGGCTCTTCCTGGTCACCGAAATCATGTTCTTCGGCGGCATGTTCTGCGCCTATCTCGTCTACCGCCTCGCGCACTTCAACGCCTTCGCCGCCGCCAGCCAGCAGCTCAACGTCGGACTCGGAGCTTTAAATACCGCCGTCCTGCTGGTGAGCTCTGTGACCGTCGTGCTCGCCGTAAAAGCCGCCGAAGCTGGCAAGCGCAAGCAACTGGTCTCGTATCTGGTCGTCACGGTGCTGTTGGGCCTCACCTTCCTGGTCGTCAAGGGATTCGAGTACCGCGAGAAATTCGAGAAGCACCATGTACCGGGGGCAACATTCAACTTCACTGAGCCATTCGACGACAACGGCAAACAAATCCCGGTCAATCCGAAAGAAGCCGAGCTGTTCTTCTCGCTCTACTTCGCCATGACTGGTATGCATGCCCTGCACATGATCATCGGCTGCGGATTATTCAGCGGGCTCGCCATTCTTGCCTGGAAAGGCCACTATTCGCCAGAGTACTTTACGCCCATAGAAAACGCAGGCCTGTATTGGCACTTAGTCGACTTGATCTGGATTTATTTATTTCCGCTTTTGTATTTGATAAGTAGGCATAGCTGAAGGTGAGTTCTCAGTTCCCGGTTCTCAGTTCTCAGTGAAACCAGGGCGCTAAACAGCATTGAGATTCGATAGGCGAGAGCCAAGGGCCCATTGCCGAGAGCCAATATCTGAGAACTGAGAACCGAGAACTGAGAACTAACATGTCCGATCAAACAGAACACGGAACGCACTCCACCGGCTTCTACATCGCCATCGGCGCTACTCTAATCGTCCTGACGGGCGTCACCGCTGGCGTTGCCTTCATCAACCTGGGGCCGTTCAACCCTGTGGTCGCGCTGCTCATTGCCACCATCAAAGCGACGCTGGTCATCCTCTTCTTTATGCACGTAAAAGGCGCCACCGAGAAGCTGACCGCCGCAGTCGTAGTCTCCGGCTTCTTCTTCCTGCTGATCCTGCTGACTCTGTCCCTGGCCGACTACCTAACCCGCTCCTGGCGCTGATTGTGTGTGGTTTGATTGTGTGGCGCGGACACTCTTGTCCGCGCAGCCTACGAATTGCTCTTAACTAACCACTGACCACCAGCCACCGTCCACTGCATTCTGCCCTTGCGCCCTGCGCCCCGCATCCTCGAAGATGTTGGGTGCCGCCTATGTCTCCCGAAGCCGCCGCCCATCTCGACACCATCGCTCTTGAAGCCGCGCTTCGCCGCCATCTTCGCGGAGAAGTCCGCTTCGATTCCGGCAGCCGTGCCCTCTACGCCACCGACGGTTCCAACTACCGTCAGGTTCCCATAGGCGTCGTCGTTCCGCGCGATAAAGAAGACGTCATCGCCACCGTCGCTCTCTGCCGCGAGCATCACGCCCCGCTGCTTGCGCGCGGCGGCGGCACTTCTCTTGCCGGGCAATGCTGCAACGCCGCCGTCGTTCTCGACTTCTCGAAATACATGTCGCGCATTCTCGAGATCGATCCCGAGCGCCGCACTGCCCGCGTCCAGCCCGGTGTCGTTCTCGACAATCTCCGCGCTGCCGCCGAAAAGCATCATCTGACCTTCGGCCCCGACCCCGCTACCCACGACCGTTGCACCCTCGGCGGCATGATCGGCAACAACTCCTGCGGCGTGCACTCGATCATGGCTGGCAAAACCGACGACAACATCGAGGCGCTCGAAGTTCTCACCTACGACGGCCAGCGCTTGCACGTCGGTGCAACCAGCGAAGAGGATTTCACCCGCATCCAAAGCGAAGGCGGCCGCCGCGCCCAAATCTATTCCGGTCTGAAGCAACTCGCCGACCGCTACGGCGACCACGTCCGTAGCCAATTCCCTAACATCCCGCGCCGCGTCTCCGGATACAACCTCAACCACCTGCTCCCGGAAAACGGCTTCCACGTCGCGCGAGCGCTCGTCGGCTCTGAAGGCACATGCGCCACCATCCTTGAAGCCACATGCCGCCTGGTCGCCAGTCCGCCCGCGCGCGTGCTCGTCGTCATCGGATGGCCCGACATTTATTTGTGCGCCGACCGCGTGCCTGAGATCATGGCGCACTCGCCCATCGGCCTCGAAGGTTTCGACGACGTCATCGTCAACGCCAGCCGCCGCAAAGGCGTCAATCTCGAAGGCCTCGCGCTGCTTCCCGAAGGTAACGCCTGGCTGATGGTAGAGTTCGGCGCGAGCACAATCCCCGAAGCCGAGGCCCAAGCGCAGCATCTGATGGAAACCCTGGATCGCTCGGCAACCGCGCCCGATATGCGCATGTTCACCGATCCCAGCCTGGCCCGCCGCATCTGGGACATTCGCGAATCGAGCCTCGGCGTTACCTCTCACGTCCCCGGTGAGCCGATCCGCTGGGAAGGCTTCGAGGATTCCGCCGTCGCCCCCGAGAAACTCGGCGCTTACCTGCGCGACCTCCGCAAGCTCATGCAGGACTTCCGCTATGAAGGCGCATTCTACGGCCACTTCGGCCACGCCTGTGTCCACACCCGCATGGATTACGATCTCGAATCGGAAGAGGGCGTGCGCAAGTTCCGCCAGTTCATGGAAGAGGCTGCCGACCTCGTCGTCCGCTATGGAGGCTCGCTTTCCGGTGAGCACGGAGACGGTCAGGCCCGTGGCGAGCTCCTGCCAAAAATGTTTGGCCCCGAACTGATGCAGGCTTTCCGCGAATTCAAGTCTCTCTGGGATCCCGGCTGGAAGATGAATCCGGGCAAGCTCATCGATCCCTTTCGCCTCGATGAAAATCTGCGCCTCGGTCCCAACTACGATCCCTGGCAGCCCGAAACGCATTTCAAGTTTCCCGACGACCACGGCAGCCTCGCCAGTGCCACCCTGCGTTGCGTGGGAGTTGGTAAGTGCCGCCGCGACGAAGGCGGCGTCATGTGTCCGAGTTATCGCGTCACCCGCGATGAAGAGCACTCCACCCGCGGCCGCGCCCACTTGCTCTGGGAGATGACGAACGGTTATGTAGCGCCGGCGTCTCGCCGGCAATCGAATGAGGCGGCGCATGGGGGAGTCGCCGGTGTGGGAGAGGGGCTAGGCCCCGCTCAAGCCGACGGCGCGGCCAACCCCATCCAGGACGGCTGGCAAAGCGAGGCCGTCAAGCAGTCTCTCGATCTCTGTCTGGCCTGTAAAGGCTGCAAAAGCGATTGCCCGACGGGCGTTGACGTTGCCACCTACAAATCCGAATTCCTCTCGCACTACTACGAAACCAATCGCCGCCCGCTGCCCGCGTTTGCCTTTGCAAATGTAGATCTCTGCGCACGAGCTGCCTCGCACGTCCCAGGCCTGGTCAATCTAACAACCCAACTCCCCGGCCTGCGCAATCTAGCCAGGCTAGCCGCCGGAATCCCCGACCAGCGCCGCATCCCGGCGTTCGCGCCAGAAACCTTTCAGCAATGGTGGGACAAGAGACGTAGCGCCGGCGCTCCGCCGGCTGTCGAGCGTGCGCCCCGCCCGCTCACTCCGGAAGCCTCTCAAGGTGTAAGCCGCCGAAGCTCTGGCTCGGCCGTTCTACTCTGGGCCGACACTTTCAACAACCACTTCCTGCCCTCCACCGCCCGCGCCGCCGCTGAAGTACTCGAAGCCGCCGGCTTCGACGTGCTCGTTCCGCGTGCGCACCTCTGCTGCGGACGCCCACTCTACGACCTCGGCCTCCTCGACCGCGCCAAGTCCCTGCTCCTCGAAGTCATGGATGCCCTCTATCAGGAGATCGAACAGCGCACGCCGATCGTCGTTCTCGAGCCAAGCTGCGCCGCCGTCTTCCGCGACGAACTCACCAACCTCTTTCCCAACGACCACCGCGCCCACGCGCTCTCCAGGCAAGTCTTCCTGCTCAGCGAATTTCTCGAACAGTACGCCAAAGATTTCCCCATCCCCAAACTCGCCCGCAAAGCGCTCGTCCATGGCCATTGCCATCACAAAGCCATCATGAAGATGACCGCCGAGGAAGCCGTTCTCCGCCGCATGGGCATCGATTTCACCGCGCCCGCTCCCGGATGCTGCGGCATGGCCGGCGCCTTTGGTTTTGAAAAAGAAAAGTACGCAATCTCGCGCGCCATCGGCGAACTCGAACTGCTTCCCGCTGTCCGTCACGCTCCCACCGACTGGCTCATCGTCGCCGACGGTTTCAGTTGCCGCGAGCAGATCGCTCAGGAAACCGACCGTCACGCCTTGCATCTAGCCGAAGTCCTGCAGATGGCTCTGCACGAGTCCATGGAAAGCCCCGAAGGCTTTCCGCTGTTCGACCCGGCTCCGCGCCACTATCCCGAAGACGCCTGGGCAGCTCCGCACGAAGCCGCAATCCAAAAATCAATGAAGCGGACAGGCCTGGCGGTAGCAGGAATCGCGGCAGGCGCAGCGCTGCTGTGGGCGATCGCGAGAAGGAAGTAGATTGTTGGAGCCGACATTCCGATAGGATGGTCAAGTCTTCCGGTTTGAAGAAGGCTGGCGTTTTTGTCTTGGTCTGTCTTCTGGTTGGATTGTTACCTCCAAACGACAATCAGATTTCTCAGGCAGCGCGGCGAGCCGATTCTTTTCTTCTTCTGCTTCCTCCCGCGTACGAAAAGCTGGGCTGACATAGAAAATCTTATCCGGGCCGGTTGGCCGACGCTCCGCTACGCACCAACCCCGTTCCTTTCTCGTTGCCATGGTATTGTCACCACCTAATTGGAAGACAGAAACTCGCTTACTACGCGCGCTTTCTATCGGACCTCTGACCCGATCGCATTCGCCTTGACCTGCTTGGAATCCAAGGAACACCCGGAATAGGCGAATAGTGCGGACCTTTGTGTCTTGGACAGCGATAGTCATTGAGTGGTACTTCGTTCGTCCCGGTCAGAGGCGTCATATGCGTAGCGGGCGCGCCGCATTTGGAACAAGTGAAGCCCATGTTTTCTCCTGGGTAGCTTCAATCCTACTTCAGCTCTTTGGGTGCGCCGCGAAGTGCCCCGTCCGGCGATAACTCAACCACCTTGCCGTCGCGCCAAACATAGACCGGCAATCCCAGCCGAGCGTGTTCGTCAATCGCTTTCGCCACGGCTATCTTGAAAGCAATTTCGGCACGTTTCTCAATCGGCAGTCGCAACACGGCTTTTGAAGGTTTGCTCATTGGTAAGTATCAACCAGCGTCTTATAAACGCTCGCCCTTATTATACGGGTCTTCTTGCCCTTCTTTGAGGCGATCAACACGGGGCTATCTCCAGAGTTGTCGAACATCATCCACCGATCCGCCAGTTGGCGATACTGCCCGAGGAAGTTCCGCATCGACCGATCAAATCGCCGGCGAACCACGGGTTCTGGCACATCGTGCCCGCCTCTCGACACGCGTTCTTTGACTCGCGATAGGGCCAGGTCCGCGGTCTTGACCCACAAAAAGAAGATGTGGATCTCGTATCCCTTGGCCTTCAGTTGTCGAAGCAGGGCCAGATAGCCTCGGCCCGAGAGCGTAGTCTCGAAAGCAAACGACACCCGCTTCTTCGCAAATGTTCGAATCTCATTCAGCATCATTCTTCCCGCTCGTACTGCGGCGGTCTCAGGAGAAAAAGGAGCCATCCCTTGTGCGATGAGGTCGGCGTTCACGAAGTTCTTGCAGTCCGCGTAGTTAGGAAGGAACTCCCGTGCGAACGTGGTCTTCCCCACGCCATTCGGCCCAGCAATGATGTAGAGATCCATCCGGCTCCTATCCTAATCCAAGGCAACGACTTCGTCTCCGCTTGCGCCTGTCGCGACGCGCCGCTGTATGTAACCACTTTATTGTCATTGGGTTACACTCCCCCTCCTCATCCCGCCCCTTTTCTGGGACAATAGAGAGGTAGCGTCGCTCTCCCGCGACCCGCGTTTTGACCCGGCTTTTGGGCCCTTCGTCGCGCCCCTCGGAAGAAAGCTGAACCTATGGACACCGAAAAGAGCACGCTTTTAGCGCCATCGCAGCTGCCGTTGCAGTCGGAGCCATCTCCCGCGCAAGCGGCCAGCCAGTTGTCGGTCCAAACTTCGTCCGTCCAGACAATAGACAAAACACTCCAAGGCTCGGTCCTCGTCCTCATCCAGTTCGACGTCTCCGAGGAGATACGCCTCGACGACCTCCGCGACATCTTCGGCGCGCGCCGCCAGGAAGCCAGCTTCAAGCATCCAGCGCCTGGATACGTCCGTTATCAGCGTCCTCCGGTGGTCGAGCGGGTTGAGCCGCTGGTGCTCGAAAGCGGCGAGCGCCTCGACGCCCAGATCAAGTACTACGATTACGGCGTGCTCAGCGTGGTCTTCGAGCTGCCCTTCACCGGAGACTGGGATACTCTCGTCCGCCTCGCCAGCCGCTGGGTTTGGGATACGGACTTCACCAGCTTCGCGCAGAAGATCGTCAAGCAGAAGCTTGAACGGGCGCTTCCCGCACTGGTCAAGCCTTATGAAGAGTGGCTAACCGAAGACTACTTTGTCTTCCACGTGCGCGAGACCGCTGGCAATCCCTCGGCCGAGCAGTTGCTCGCCAGCGAGCGCGGCCGCATCGCCCAGATCGTGCGCGGAGAAACCGTTCCGCTCTCCGAAGGCGAGTGCCAGGAAATCCTGCAGTCTCGTATCTCGTACTATCCGAGCGATCTGACCGTGATTGGCTGGAATGCGGCGTTTCTCTACGACAACCAGTCTGGCGCGGAGACTGCGATCCAGTTGCTCGAATACGCTAACTCGCAGCTACTTGAATTCCGCCACTACGACGAACTGCTAACGCGCGAACTGCAAAGCGTTTACGACTTCATGGACCACAAAACTGGCATCTGGGCGCGCTGGCGAACGGCCAAGCGCGCCACGCGCCTGCACACAGTGCTGCTCGACGTAGACGAACTCACCGAACGCGCGGACAATGCCATCAAGTTTCTCAGCGACATGTTCTCCGCGCGCCTCTACAAAGTAGCCGCATCGAAGATCGGCGTCACCGACTACAAAGACCTGGTCAACCAGAAAGTCCACACCGCCGAAGAACTCTACCGCTTCATGGTGGAGCTATTCCACCAAAGCCGAGCCTTCGTGCTGGAGCTGATGGTCGTGATCATCCTGATCATCGATTTGATCTGGCTGTTCAAGGGTTCGACGCCGATTTAGGAGCGGCAGTTCTCAGTTCTCAGTAAAACCTCAGGCGAGTTCTCGGCTCTCACCTGTACGACCCCGAACGGCGGGCCCTGTCCTTATTCCATCCTTGAAATCCCCACGCTCTGAAGTCGCGCCCTTTCAAAGGCCGGGGAAGCGGGGCACCTGTGATCTTTCAAGACGTTGTCCATTCGATCGGGACCAGAGAAGCTGATTGTGACGAGCAATCCAGTTTCCGAGGTCAGACCGAATGGACATCCATCAGAATGCCCGACTCACGCTGCG
>JBAVYO010000239.1:0-7610 GCA_049698855.1 Terriglobales bacterium | reverse complement strand
GCCGAGCGGACCTGCTATGGCACATTTTACGGCACACCACGAAAATGTGGCCACACAATAACCGGCAAGTGATTGAAAAGATGGTGAGCGCGGTAGGAATCGAACCTACAACCTACTGATTAAGAGTCAGTTGCTCTGCCAATTGAGCTACGCGCCCCCAGGTGCCCGGTTGGGAAAACGTTAATTGTATCATCTGCCAACGATCTTCCTGTACGATCTGCGCTGAGTAATGACGGCCTAAATTTCGTCTTCCCACCACGCAGTCACAGAGACAAAGGAGAGACCCGACTGCCTGGCAAGAAACCTCCCCTGCTTCCGTTTTTTGAAGGTGTAGAATCTTCTCCGTGACTCTGTGGCGCCGTAGTGAAAAAGCCCATTAGGACACCGTCTATCGGGCGGCGGGCGTTTTCGCTGCACGGGCTTTCGCGGCTGCACTCGCGGTACATGCCCGGCAGATACCTACCTTCGTTACCGGCGTGTCCCTACACTCATCCAATGGGGTCGGTTCTTCCGTTGGGGCCGGAAAGCCTATCGAAAATCTCGCTGAATTTTGACATTTTGAAAGGAACGAAGGGATAGCCGTCGGATTCCCGCTCTAATCGGTGATTTTCCAGCGATACGCGTTCGCCTGGGGCAGGCCGATGTGGGCCAGTACGCGGTTGGAGAATTCCCGTGCCATGACATCGGCACTCGACGGGTGGTTATAAAAAGTCGGGATGAGCGGGAAGATGGTCGCGCCGGCGTCGGCCGCCAGCGACATGTTGCGGATGTGAATCTTATTGAGCGGGGTTTCGCGCACGCATAGCACCAGCGGGCGCCGCTCCTTAAGTGTCACGTCGGCCGCTCGTTCGATCAAGTGCGAGGCGATGCCATTGGCGATGCGAGCGAGAGTACCCACACTGCATGGGATCACAACCATTGCATCCGACGGATATGACCCGCTGGCCACGTTGGCGCCGATGTCGGCATTCGACTGGACCTGAATTTTTAAAGCCGAAGTGCCGATTATCTGGTGTAGGAGTTCGGAGCGGCCTTCGATCTTCAGTTCTTCGGCCATAACGCGCAGGCCGCTGTCGGAAGCGATGAAGTTGACCGTCTTGACTCGCTGATCGTGTTCCACCGCGAGCAGGAAGTGTTTGAGGAAAATAGATCCGCTGGCGCCGGTGGTGGCGATGGTCAGGTTGGCTGGCGGCAGAATGGGCACGTTGGCGCTCCGCGAGACACGAACAGCCGAGTGTCAGGACGTTTGAGCATAGAGAGGCATCCAAAGCAAGTCAAGGCCGCCTTGAAGGCACAAGTCGCATTGGCGAGCCGAAACATCGCAGGTATTGATTCTATGGCAACGACCGGCACCTTACGATCGCGGCGCAGTTTAGCGCAGAAGCACGCAACGGTCAGCGTGGAGCGCGAAATTCACTGCTACGACCAGGCCGGCGGACGAAAGTATTTGCGCGACTTCTACGATGCGTATCGTTCCTACGAAGCCGTGCTCGACACGGACCAGGTGCGGACCGCTATCACCGAAGCGGGCATCGCCTTGATCGCGGACTATCATGCGCTGCCCAGTTCGCAACGCTACATGGCTTCGCTGATCCGTGACAATGAGGTGCGCCAGCGGCCCATCGTGGTGGGCGTAGAAACCATCTTTTCGCGCGACCAGCATATTGTGGACGAGTGGCTGCGGCGTGAAATCGACGAAAACGAACTTCGCCAGCGTATCCGTTTCGATCTCGATTGGGGATACGATTGGGCTCCCTTCTACGAGCTGCTTTCGGCGGCGCGCGAACACGCTGCCGGCCTGTATGGCCTGGATTGCATGCCGCGCGAGGATCTGCGGAAGATCGGAGCGCGCGACCGCCATGCGGCCGGAAAGATCGCGGAGATACGCAAGCGTCATCCCGAGGCTCTGGTTCTGGTGCTCTTCGGGGAGTCGCATCTGGCCCCGCGGCATTTGCCGGCGCAGGTTCGAAGTTTGTTGCCGGAAGACCGGACGCTTACCGTTCTGCAAAACGTAGACGCTCTCTACTGGCGGGCGGCTGGAGAAAAATTCGATCGCGTGGAAGCGGTGCGCGTTGCCCACAACGTGCTCTGCGTCTTCAACGCGACGCCGCTCGAAAAATACGAGCACTACCGGCTCTATCTGAACCGCTGCATTCGCGACAACAGTGGGGCGCCCGATCTGGGCCCGACGGTCTTTAACCTCATCGATGGGCTGGTGCGTTTTCTCGGAATCAAAATTTACTCTTCGCACAACACCACCCAGCCTCGCATGCTGGTGGATATGATGCCGGAAGTTCATTCGCGCAATTCCGACGCGCTGTTGCGCCGGCTGCTTTCGCGAAGAGGGTTCTCGGCAAACCAGCGCCGTGCCATGCTGCGCCGGGTCCGCGAACGCGGCAGCGCATATCTGGCGCCGCTGAACGCCTTCTACATTCGCAAGTTCGAAATGATTTCGGCTACCGAGGACGCCGCGCGATTCCTGCATCACGCGTGCCGGGGCGTGCCCAACCGCGTCAACGGAAAAGCGTGCGAGCCGCGGGGCGCGGAGGATGCTTTCTTTGCCGCGACGCTCGAACATGCCTTGGCTTGCTTTGGCTCGCGCGTCCTCTACCCGGCTCGCCCTGCATTTCGCGACGCGGATTTGCAGCAGATGTACGAGCTCACGCGTGAGGACCTTGAACAGAAGACTTCCCTGCCCCACGCCGATGTCGTCGAAGCTCTCGACTTTCTGGCATGGCATCGTCAATCGGGACACATAAACCCATCGCGCCCCGCTAGTGCCGATTGGACACGCGCGCTCGCGTTCACCGGCCGCAAGTGGGACTTCGCGACCGAACGGCTTGGATGCCTTGTAGGCAATGACTTGTATGACGCATACATCGACGGCCGCATCGTCCCCGCCGCCGTGCGCCGGTTGTTTCTGGCCCATCTCGAAGAACCGGGCGCCGCGAGCACGGTCTACGCGTATCTAAACTCGCGGCTGCGATAGGAACTCCGATTGAGTGTGGCGCGGACACTCTTGTCCGCGTGAATGCCGCCATTCATCGTTGCCGGTCGCAGGATGGTACTGTTCATAGTTCTTAGATTTCCACCCTGTGGCCCACCCCAGATGAATTTCCTGACAGCTAAGAGCTGCCAGCTGCCTGCTTTTTGGTATCCTGCCTTGTCCATGCCCGACGCCCCCCCACTTCAGCAGCAAACGCCGGACACTCTTATGCTGTTCGGCTTCTGGTACCGCGCGATGGCAAGCGATGCACTGAAGCGCGGCCAGATGCGCTCGACGATGCTCCTCGAACAGCCGCTCGTCGTCGGCCGCGATCAGCATGGCAAACCGTTTGCCCTGCGCGACGCGTGTCCGCACCGTGGCATGCCGCTTTCCTACGGACAGTTTGACGGACACAATGTAGAGTGCCCTTACCACGGGTGGAAGTTCGACGCGCACTCCGGCCAATGTACGCTGATTCCGTCTCTCGTCGCCGACCAGATCGCCGGCCAGAAAATCAAAGTCGATCGCATCTACGCCGGCAGTTATCCTTGCGAGGAGCGTGACGATTTCATCTGGGTCTTTATCCCCGATCCCGTCCCGTCCAGCGCTGGATTCACGAAAGCCGCGCCCGCGCATGAGCCGGCACCCGAGGTTCCGAAATTCAGCGAGCGCTACAAACTAGCCTATCTCACGGCCGATCTCCCTTGCTCCGTCGATCACGGCATTATCGGCTTAATGGATCCCGCTCATGGCCCGTTCGTTCACCAGGCGTGGTGGTGGCGCTCGCAGCATTCCATCCACGAAAAGCAGAAAAACTTCGAGCCGATCCCCTACGGCTTCCGCATGAGCGCGCACACGCCCAGCTCAAACAGCGCGCCCTACAAGCTGTTGCGGCTCTACGCCAAGGCGGATTCCATCACGACAACGATCGATTTCGTCCTGCCCAATCTCCGCTCGGAAGTCATTCGCGCCGGGAAATATTGGTTCTCAAGCCTGACCACGGTCACGCCCATCACGCGCAATCAGTGCCGCATCGACGTGGTCGCGGCCTGGAATCTGTTTCACTGGATTCCGTTAGCGCCCGCGCTGCTGAAATTTGTCTTCGCGAAATTCGTGGAGCAGGATCGCCGCACCATGGAGATTCAATCCGAGGGGCTTAAGCACAACCCGCATCTGATGCTGATCGACGACGCCGACCGCCCTGCAAAATGGTACTTCGGGCTGAAGAAAGCCATGCTGGAAACGAAGAAGTCCGGCGGCGGATTCCAGCATCCGCTGACTGGGCCAGTAACACTGCGGTGGAGAAGCTGAAAGAACAGTTTTCAGTTCTCAGTCGGCGCTCTCTGCTCCTCACCAGACAATTCTGAGCCCCTGATAGAGACTGAACTTCTGATCGGGACTCACCACCGGAATCTTCTCGCCCATTGCCTGGGCAATGATCTGGCGGTCAAAGGGGTCGCCGTGGTGGCTCGGCAGATCAAAAAGACGGAGCGCGTGTTCAGCGGTATAAGGCAGGACGCGAATATCAAGGTCTTCCAGGGCTTGCCGCACGGTGGAATCTGAAATCGCTAGTTTCCCAATCGACGCCTTGATGGCAATCTCCGCCAGTGAAATCGCGCTCAGCTCAAGAATATTCGAGTGGTTTCGCAACGCAACACTGGCGCGATTGCTGAGCCGCTCTGGCGATTCCACCGCATAGATCAGAACGACGGTATCGAGAAGCACGCGCACTTCAGAGCCGCCCGTCGAGGAAGTCTTCCGCTTCCTTATCCGTCATCGCTTTCCACCAGTCGCGATCGAGAATCTGTATTTTCCCCTTGAGCGTGCCAAGCATCCGCCCCTTGCGGCTGGGCTTATTCGTGCGCACGATATCGACCACCGGCACTCCCCGGCGGCAAATGGTCACCGGCTCTCCGTCTTCGACCGCCTTGATTAACTCAGGCAACTTATTCTTGGCGTCGGCCACGCTGACTTGCATGGAATCCATGATAGCTATTTAAGATAGCCATGTCAACGCAGAGATCCGTGAGGCGCAAGAATGGGAATCTGGCAGCTGAGCGCTTTTCCTGAGAACTGAGAACCGGGAACTGAGAACTACTCTTCCACCAGCCAGTCCATCGCTTCGTCGCGCGTCTTAAAAGTAACGATCTCCCGCTGCGAAAAGCTATGGAAGTTTTCCATGAAGGCGTGCGGAATGTGCTCGGATCCAACCCACGCCGATTTCTTGACGAACGGGCGGTCGAGCGTCAGCACTTCTTTGATCTTCATCGCCACCGCGTGATCGATCTCCGCACCCGCAAAGTCCGCGAGAATAAACAGCGATTCGCGGCCCTGCTTGGCCACCGTCACCCGCACATATTCCAGCAGGAGCTGCATCTGCGCGGCCGTGGCATGAGAAAAATCGAGCAGCAGAATGCGCTTGCCCTTGTGCTCGATGAAATGTATGCGGTCGTCCATGAAGATTCGCAATCCGCAGGGCCCAGACACTACAGCGGTTTCAGCGTTTGCCGTACCCCGCTTCTGTAGAGACGGGGTTTGCCCCGTTTCCGCCGGACTTGATTCCGTACATCTGTGACTGAAAATCGAAAGCCTGAATCACAGAGGACACAGGGTACCACAGCGGAATTCATCCGAGCAGCGAATCGACGACGCTGTACACGTCCGCCAACGCGGAGTCGAGCGCGCCGGGATCCTTGCCTCCGGCTTCAGCCAGGTCGGGACGGCCTCCACCCTTGCCTCCGACTTTCTCCGCCACTTTGCCGACGATTTTGCCTGCCTGCACGCGGCTGGTCAGGTCCTTCGTCACACCGGCAATCAGGGAGACGTTCCCGTCGCTTGCCGATCCGATGACAACCACGCCCGATCCCAGCTTATCGCGCAGCTGATCAACCAGCGTCCGCAGTTGCGAGCGCTCAAGGTTGTCGGCGCGATGGGCAAGAACTTTGATGCCCTTCACTTCTTTGATTTTGTCTCCGATATTGGCCGCGCCCGACGACGCCGACTTCATCCGCACCTGATCGAGTTCCCGCGTCAGCCGCTTGATTTCCGCGTCTTTCTTCTCGAGTTCAAACTTCAACGCTTCCGCCGGAGAGAACGCAGCCTCCTCCGCAAGCGCCACGTCCTGTGAAGTGGCTGCCCCGTCTCGTGCTGCGGCCGCCCCGTCCCGTGAAGTGGGTGCCCCATCCTTTCGCGCCTTTTGCGAAAGGGCGGGCCTGGCAAGGGTGGGTCCGACGAACGCGGAAACAACTCCTTCCAGTTCGTGGTCTTTTCTAAAGTGGCGGAGCGAGTTTTCCCCGGTGATGGCTTCAATCCGCCGCACGCCCGACGACACGCTTCCCTCTTTCAAAATCTTGATCAACCCAATTTCGCCGGTAGCAAGCGTGTGCGTGCCGCCGCAGAGTTCGGTGGAAAAGTCTCCGATCTTGATCACGCGCACCTTGTCGCCATACTTTTCGCCAAACAGCGCCATGGCGTGATATTCGTTCACGGCCACATCAATCGGCACATTCTCGATGATCTCAACCTTATCGTTACGCAGAACTTCCCTGTTGATGATGTCTTCAATGTCCTGCAACTCTTCTTCGGCGACTCCCGTGAAGTGCGAGAAATCAAACCGAAGGTGATTCGGCGCAACCAGCGAGCCAGCCTGCTTCACATGCTTACCAAGAACCTCGCGCAGTCCGGCCTGTAACAAGTGCGTCGCCGTGTGATTGCGCATGGTGGCCGCGCGCAGGTCGGTGTTCACCACCGCATCGACCTTATCCCCAACACGAATCCCCCGGGTGCCCCACCCAACGCGGTTTTCGTTGGGTGGGTTCTTGACAGCGACCTGATGCGGGGTGCCCCATCCTTCCGCGCTTTTTGCGGAAGGGTGGGATCTGACCACTACCTGATGCGCACTCACTCCCTGAATCGGGTAGTAGCAGCCAGTGACTTCGGCGATAACAGTGTTGTGATCGTCGGAGTAGAACCATCCCCGGTCACCTACCTGCCCGCCAGACTCGGCGTAGAACGGCGTGTGGTCGAGGATGACCTCGCCGGATTCGCCAGGCTTAAGTTCCTGCGCGCCCTGTCCATTTTTGATGATGGCCAGCACTTCGCAGTTATCCGAGCGAGTCTGGCGGTAGCCTTCGAATTCGGATTTCGGAAGCTGCTGGTAAGCCGGGTTGGCGGTCTGCTTTACCGCGCCTTTCCATGAGGCGCGTGCTCGCGCCTTTTGCTCCTCCATTTCGCGCTCAAAACCAGCGGCGTCAAATTCAATTCCCTCATCACGACAGGTGTCGACCATGAAATCGAGCGGTAAACCGAAAGTATCGTAGAGTTTGAAAGCCCTGGCACCGTCGTAAATTGGTGCAGGATTGAGTAACAACTCCTCAGCTTGTGCAACCTCACTAGGTGTGTAGCTGGATCGCTCCAAGCCTTTCTTTGCATCATCGTTGACGGCAAGTATTTCCTGCGCCCGTTCGTATTCTTCCCATAGCTCGTGCAACTGCGACGTTAGCTTCACAACGCCGAGTGCGAGCGTATGTTCAAACCTAATTTCCTCAGACAAAACTGCCTGGTTCACTCGCCCCGTTGTCTCCGAAAGTTCCGGGTACGCGTCCTTCATCAGATCGGTTACAGC
>JBAVYO010000238.1:0-5836 GCA_049698855.1 Terriglobales bacterium | reverse complement strand
GTACTGGTAGAAGCCCAGCCCGCCTTCGAGCGCTGACGCTGCATAGCCCAGTGCCCGCTCGATGGACTGCCAAATGCCCATCTGTTCATGCGTGAGGGAGAGAACTCGGATGCGCATTAGCCGCTTACCAACTGTGTAGCCATTTGTTACTCGAAACGAAAGCCCGAAGTAGAGGATTAAGAAGACGGTCCAGGCCAGTTCCATCGTCCGTTCGAATTCGAATTTGACTTCCGTCTTACCGGTCGAGGACTTGTAGATCTCCTCGTTGAGGTGAAGCTTCTGGTGGATGAAATAGTCGGAGCCGACCCGGAAGGGTATCCAGAAAACGGCAAGGATAAGAAAGTCGACGATGAGCGCCCCCGCCCTCCGGCGAAAGCCTGCCAACTGCCGGCCAGCGAGCGCATGAGATCGCTGGGTCTCGTGAGGATCAAAGATGCCGGGTGTGCGGTAAAGGCGCATGGCAAAACTATACAATGCCTGATTGGAAGATCGGGGCAGTTCTTACAACGATCCCTTTCTTCGGAGGTGTTTGGCGATGCGAGTTATGCGACTGGCTGCGGCGATTTGTGTTCTTGCGGCATTGTGCTCCGCCCAATCTCCGGAGGAGAAGACGGCGAAGTACATGGAATCGGTGCGGCACGAGCCGGGTTTGCTGCTGGCCTTTTTGCAACAGATGCCCAAGGGCGGCGACCTGCACGTGCACTTGGCCGGAGCGATCTATGCCGAGAGCATGATCGACTGGGCAGCGGAGAGCGAGCTGTGCGTGGAGCGCAGCACCTCGAAGCTGATTCACGATTCGTGCGATTCCTGCGAGCCAGCTCTGCCCAAACCATCGGTGCGCTGCGCTTATCAGGATCACATCCTCTACGACCAGCTTGTGGATGCTTGGTCGATGCGCAACTGGCATACAGAAGTGGAGTCGGGCCACGACCATTTTTTTGAGACCTTCGGCAAGTTCGGCCCGGCGCTCGACAAACACATCGGCGACGCGTTCGCCGAAGTGGCCGCGCGGGCGGCGGCCGATCATCTGCAATATGTGGAATTGATGAACACGGCGGATGGCGGCCAGGCGGCGATTCTGGGGACGAAGGTTGGGTGGGATGACGACTTCCCGCGCTTCCGCGAGAAGCTGCTCGCGGGCGGTATGAGCGACATCGTGACTTCAGTGCGGGCGCAGACCGATGCGAACGAGGCGCGCGAGAAGGAAGTGCTGCATTGCGGGGCGGCGCAAGCGAATGCGGGATGCGCGGTCACAATTCACTATCTGTATCAGGTGCTGCGCGGATTGCCACGAGAGCAGGTGTTCGCGCAGATTCTTCTTGGTTTCGAGTTGGCGAAAAATGACCCGCGCTTTGTCGGCTTCAATCTCGTAATGCCGGAAGATTATTACGTCCCCATGCACGATTTCGATCTGCATATGCAGATCATAGAAGCTTTGCGCAAGTTTTATCCGGCGGTGCATGTCTCGCTGCATGCGGATGAACTGGCGATGGGACTCGTTCCGCCGGAGGGATTGCGCTTTCATATTCGCGAATCGATTGAGCGGGCAGGCGCCGAGCGCATCGGGCACGGGACTGCTGTCATGAGTGAAAACGACCCGATCGGATTGCTCGATGAAATGGCGAAGAAGCACGTGCTGGTCGAAATTTGCCTAACCTCGAATGACACGATTCTGGGCGTTATCGGAGATCGTCACCCGCTGCCGATCTACATGAAGTACGGAGTTCCCGTAGCGCTCGCGACCGACGACGAGGGCGTTTCGCGCAGCGACATGACACATGAATATTTGCGCGCGGCCGAGACTTACAACCTGTCGTATGCGGAGTTGAAGCGCATGGCACGCGCCAGCCTGGAGCACAGCTTTATTCCAGGCGCGAGCTTGTGGAGCGACGGGCGCGACTCGCGCCGCGCCGAAGCTTGCAGCGAGGTGAAATCGTTCGGCGATGCGCCGACGCCGAAGTGCGGAAAGTTTCTCGACGCTAATGAGAAGGCGCGAGTACAGTGGCAGATGGAGAAAGCATTCGCGGAGTTTGAGAAGAAATTCTGAGCTTACTCTCTCAGTGCTCTTAAGGTATTGTCCCGAGCCCGAGCGGAGCGAGTGAGCGAGGAATCTGCATTTGGCGCGCCGGCAAGAATGCAGATTCCTCGTCGCCTTCGGCTCCTCGCAATAACAATTCGGTGTAGTAATAACAAATGACTCCCGATCTTTTCGCTCGCGCTGAATCCGCTGCTGCATTCGTTCTTTCGCAAACTCCGCTGCGGCCGAAGATTGGACTTGTGCTCGGCTCGGGGCTTGGTGCGTTTGCGGACGATCTGACCAACAGCGTCCGCATCCCCTACGCGCAGATTCCGTCTTTTCCGCGATCAACCGCTATCGGACATGCCGGGCAACTGGTGATCGGCAAGTCAGGCGGAGATAAATCGAGGGAAGTCCCAGTGGCCGTTATGCAAGGGCGAGTCCATCTTTACGAAGGCTATTCTGCGGCCGAAGTTGCGTTTCCGACGCGCGTTCTTGGGCGCATGGGAATTCGTGCTCTCATCTTGACGAACGCAGCCGGAGGCATTAATCCCGTGTACGGACAGGGCGCGCTGGTCATGCTTCGCGACCACATCAATCTGCAAGGACAGAATCCGCTGACCGGCGCGAATGACGAACGCTTCGGACATCGCTTTCCGGATATGAGCTACACATACTCGAAGCGCTTTCGCGAGATTGCGCTTGAAGAAGCCAGGAAGCTTTCGATTGCTCCGCATGAAGGCGTGTATGCCGCGCTGGCCGGGCCAAGCTACGAAACGCCGGCGGAGATTCGTTTTCTAAGAACAATCGGAGCCGACTTGGTCGGCATGTCCACAGTGCCCGAGGCGATTGCAGCCCGGCACATGGGAATCGAGCTGCTTGCCATTTCGTGCGTCACAAACATGGCTGCCGGAACCACCGACCAGCCGCTCGATCACGAAGAAGTGCTCGCAACTGGACGGCGTGTGATGGGCCAGTTCATCGCGCTGCTGCGCGCCGTTCTGCCGCGGATTGCCGCATCACAATAGGTTGGCGCGAACCTGCCACGTACTTCCTTACGTTAGAACACAACTTTCAACGCCAACTGGACTACTCTTGGCCCGCCTCCGCCAAGCCCCGGGTTAGTCTGGGCTACATCGGGAGTTTGAGTGAGTCCGCCGCCCGCGGGCGTTTCTGGATTCGGGACGATATCGGGGTTTCCAGGCGTTCCGTTGTCGACAAATCCGGGGACGAGCGTGTGCGTTGGCTGCGCGAAATTCGGATGATTGAGGATATTGAAAAATTCCGCCCGCAACTGCAAATTCACGCGTTCAGTTATTTGCGTGTTTTTTGTAATTGAGAAATCAAGATCCTTTTAACCTGGGCCGTAGATCGCATCCCGGCCAAGATCCCCAAACGTTCCGTAAGCAGGTTGCACAAACGCGTTCAGGTTCAGATAGCCCGTAGTTGCGTTCCAATTGTTAATGATGGGGTTCACGCCGGGGATAATGTTGGGCCGCTGATTGTAGTAGTAGCGTCCGCTGGTGTCGCTCGAAAGATCGATCGGGATGGGGCGTCCGCTCTGCAAGCTGGCAATCCAGTTAAGTTGCCATCCCGAGCCGAATTTTCCGAGGGAGCGAAACGGGCGGACGTCGTAATTCACGGCGCCGGTGAAACGGTGCTTGGTATCGAACGTCGAGGGGCCATGTTCGGCTCTCAGGTTGGAAGGATCCTGCGGGAAAGCCGCGCCCGGGGCGAAGTCGATACCATCGGAGGCATCGTCGAGCGATTTGGAGAAGTTATAGGTGACAAAGCCGGAGACGCGATGATTGTTCGCCAGACGGAGCGTGGACTGCAGCGAGTTGTAGTTTGACGAACTGAGCGGGCCGAGTTCGTCCATGGCGTTGAAGTTCGGATTGGGGCGGTTGTCATTGGCATCGGGCTCGTTGAGGTCAGTAAGGCGAACGAGTTTCGTGCCCTTGCTGCCGACATAGCCGATTTCGAACGAGGCGTGTGAACCAAGTTGCTGCTGAACGTTGAGATTGAAATTCTGAACGTAAGGAGTATGGAAGTTGCGCGGCACAAGAAAGATGTCATAAGGGCCGCTGGTGGCTACGGTTTCAATGGGGTCAACCGTATCGGCTCCGATGAAGGCGTTAGGGTTGAAGTTCATGGGCAGAACCGCTTTGGGGCCGACGGGATTGGTGGCGACGCCAGCGGAGTTGGTGTAGTTGGCGATGAGGATGTCCTGCGGCACATAATCGTAGTAAATGCCATAACCGGCGCGAATGACGGTATCGGGTAGCACGTTCCAGGCAAAACCGATACGCGGGCCGAAGTCATGCAGGTCGCGGTTGTAAAGGCTGTTGAGGCCGTTAGTACCCACCATGTCAAGGTTGCCGTCAGCCGGGTTGTAATTGGAAAGCAGGTTATTGGCCTCGCTAAGAGGACCAAAATATTCCCACCGCAGCCCGTAGTTGAGAGTGAATTTGCGTGCCAGGCGATAGTCGTCCTGCGCAAAAAAACTGAAGCCGTTGTTGCGGGTAGTGCGCTGGGTGTTACCGGTGTCGACCGATTCGGACGAGCAGCAGTCGGACGTGTCGGCGATTCCTCCAGTGTAGAAATCGGCGAGAGAGTCGACGATGGGATCAGTGCTTAATCCGACGCCGGCTGTGAACTGATAGATACCGCGCTCGAGATTGTCGTTGAAGTTGCTGATGGACGCGCGGCGGAACTCGCCGCCGAACTTCCACGTGTGCCTGCCCGTGATCCAGGTGAAATTGTCGAGGATCTGGAAGCTCTGGCTGGTGCGTCCACGCGGCACGCTGTAGCCGATGGCGCCTAGATTCTCAATTCCCGTGAAGTCGAATTCGGGCAAGCCAAGCTTGCCGGTGCCGAAATTTAGGCCGTAGTCAGCCGGATTCCAGTTGGCATTCCGTGAACTGAAAGAGGTCGTGTAGCGGCTGTAGCCGAAGCGGACTTCGTTGATACGAGAAGACGACACCGTGGAAAGCAGGCTAAGCGAAAGAACCTGAACGCGAGTTGGCGAGGTTTGCGCGAACGCGGCCAGCCGCGAGCCTGTCCCATATCCTCCTGGGGAGCCGAACGGGAACACTTGATAGTTGCGCGCGAAGGCGTAGCGTCCGGTGAGAAGCTCGTTATTGGAAATGCTGTGGTCGACCTTTGCAATCAGATAATCGCCGTTGTTTGTATCTTGTACCACGCCGGGAATCTGATTGACGTTGCTCTGCGGGTAGAACGAGAGGATGGCATCGAGGCCGGGATTGATGACGCCACCGGGGTTAATGCTCTGGGCGATGGTGCGGGCTTGGGCGATCTCGGATTGCGTGGGCACTTGCAGCAAAAAGTCGGAGCCGACGTTTTCGCGCTCGCCTTCGTAGGCGCCGAAAAAGAATGTTTTGTCCTTAAAGATCGGGCCGCCCAATGAGGCTCCGAAATTGTTGTTTTGGAAGACCGACTTGCGGGATTCAGTATTGAAGAAATTGCGGGCATCGAATCCGCTGTTGCGCAGGAATTCGTAGGCGGAGCCGTGCAGCTTGTTCGTGCCGGATCGCGTAATGATGTTGACGACCGATCCGCTGTTGCGACCGTATTCGGCGGCGAACTGCGATTGCAGGTTGAACTCCTGAATCGCGTCAATTGGAAGTAAAGAAGCTGGCGCACCGCCAATACCAGTTTGGTTGAGCGCGGAGTTGTTGAAGAACGGGTCGTTGTTGTCAGTGCCGTCGAGAGTGTAGTTGTTGGAGCGGTCGCGGTTGCCGTTGATGTTGAACTGGCCAAAGCCGGCCTCGGTTCCAGCGACGCCCGAGGGATCTACAG
>JBAVYO010000237.1:0-2265 GCA_049698855.1 Terriglobales bacterium | reverse complement strand
GATTTATATATTCCGGACTCTTATACGATCCTGTTTCCGGCTTTTTTGCGGCCATTCTGGAAAGATTCTTATGAGAGCTTTTCCGCCATCAAAGATATCTCTAACAACGTAGTAGCTTTTATTCCCCTCGGATTCTTGTTTGCAGCATGGTTCTCCCGATTTCTCCCGCGGCAGCGTTCGGTCTTGTATTCGATCTTACTCGGATCGCTGCTTAGCCTGACGGTTGAGATCTTGCAGTACTTCATTCCCATGCGCATTTCCGACAGCATGGATTGGATAACAAACACCACAGGGACTATCATCGGTACAAGGTTGTTTGTTCTGCAGGCGCGCCATGATTGGCTCGGAAGGTTGCCGGTCGTAGGACGCATCTGGAGCGCCCTGGACCACTCAAATAGCCATCTGTCGGACTCAGATGTTGCTGGCAGTGACTTGCAGGATATACGAAGCGATGCCCGTTCCGAGGCCTTGGCAGTTCTTCATGCGCGAACCGACGTCACTAACAAATAGGTGACGGGATAAGCCGTAAAGGAAACTAACATCGAATGCAGTTTAACTCACAAGATACGACCGTGCCGGCCGCAGAAAGCTTCGCAGGTCATGCTTCAAGCGAAAGCGAACGCGAGAAGAATGTTGTCATCCTTTTCTATCCGAATCCTACTCCGGGCGATGTGTCGCAATTCCGGGTTCCTTACTCGTTGCTGTATCTCGAGCGCATGGTGCGTGACCTCGACTTGGAGGTCATTCTTCTCGATGAACAGCAGCAGCCCGACTACGTGTCGATACTGGCGTCTAAGTCCAGCCGGCTCCTGTTGGCGGGAGTAAGTTCGTTAACCGGCGAGCAAATCAACGGCGGGATTGCATTCTCAAGAAAAGTGCGTGAACTCTGTGGCGCACCGGTGGTGTGGGGAGGGTGGCATGCTACGCTGCTGCCCGAGCAAACGCTGCGTGAGGACTATATCGACTACGTGGTCATCGGACAGGGCGAGCGTCCGCTGCGGGAATTGGTGAGGTGTCTGCGCACGGGACAGGATACTTCGCATATTCATGGCCTCGGCTCGAAGCGCGGCGCAGATGTGACCATCAATCCGCCGGCGCCGGTGGAAGGTATCAACGCCTTTCCGCCCATTGATCTGGGCCGTCTGGACCTGAAAAAGTATCTGAACAAGAGTCGCCTGCCCGAACGCTTTATTGGTTACTTTGCCACTCACGGATGCCCTCTGGACTGCAGTTTTTGTTGCATCGGCAAGATCTATCAGCGCCGTTGGTATCACAAGAATGTCGGCCAAATTATCGATGAGCTTCGATTCCTGAAAGAACAGGTTGGTGTTGACAGCCTGTTGTTTGAAGACGACAATTTCTTCGTTCGGCCACAGTTCGCGCGCGAGCTGGCGCAGGCCATGATTGACGCCAAACTGAATCTGAAATGGGAAACCAGCGCGCACGCCCATATCTTCACAAAAGCCTATACCGACGATGACGTCCGGCTTTTCGCCGAGTCCGGATGCCAGCAGATATACATTGGAGCTGAGTCCGGCGATCAGGAAGCGCTTGACTTAATGAACAAGCGGGCGACTGTCGACGAAAACCTGCGCTTCGTCGAAATGCTTACGCGTAATGGAATTCTCCCGCGCTTTTCGACAATGGTCTGTTTGCCGACCGATTCGGGGCGGGACCTGAAGATGACAATCGACATGATCAGCCGGGCAAAACTTGCGCATCGGACGTTACGAGCGAGCATTTTCTTATTCACTCCATATCCCGGTACTCGCCTTTATGATAGAGCCAAGGAGAAGGGGTTTCTTCCCCCCTCGGGCTTGGGTGGGTGGGCTAAGCATACTCTGAGGCGGTTCAAAGCGCCCTGGGCGCCATCCGGCATCGAATGGCAACTCGAACGTTTTGCGAATTTCTACCTTCCGCTGTCTGATCCCAAGTTCTACCGGCTCGTGCGCTCGAAGAAAATTCGCCCAATCGTATTTGTCGTGAATAAGTTATTCTATCCGGTCGCGTGGTTCCGCTTAAAGACCGGCTATTTCGCGGTGCCAATCGAGGCTTCGTTGTTTCTTAGGCTCTTGCAACTCTACAACAGAGCTACGGGCAGTCACTTTTGTCTGGGGAACGGTAGCTATGTGGAGCTATAAGGAACCTCTGAAGAACTCACTGATCCACAGGCTGAGCGGATACTGTGTAAGTCGAGGTGAAAAGGCGGATGCGACAACAAACTCTGGCGGCGCAGACGGGGTTCGAGAAGTACGGGCGGAAGAC
>JBAVYO010000236.1:0-7792 GCA_049698855.1 Terriglobales bacterium | reverse complement strand
AAGATGCCGCACGTCAGATCATGAATGGAGATCCGGCTGTGAAGAAGGGCATGATGACCGCTACGCTGTACCCCTTCAAAGTTGTATTGCAAGGGAAGTAAAAATCCAAACTCGCCAGGAACCGTCTTGCAAGCTCTGCATATAAACGGAAACGATCTGACTCCCGAAGCGGTGCGTGAAGTAGCCGCCGAAAAGCGGCCCGTGCTGCTCGCGCCCGATGCGCGTGAGGCGGTAAACCGCGCGCGCGCCGTCGTCGACAAACTCGTCGCCAACAACACAATTTCCTACGCGATCACGACAGGTGTCGGCAAGCTGAGTGACGTGCGCATTGTGGGCGAGCAAATCCGCGAGTTGCAGGTGAACCTCATCCGCTCGCATGCGGTGGGTGTGGGCGAACCCCTGCCGGTTGCGGAGACGCGCGCCATGATGCTTTTGCGGGCGGCCTCGCTGGCGAAAGGGAACTCGGGCGTGCGTGCGCTAGCCATCGACACGATTTGCGAGCTGCTGAATCGCGGCGTCACTCCGTTTGTGCCCTCGCAGGGAAGCGTCGGGGCGAGCGGCGATCTTGCGCCCTTGGCGCATCTGGCCCTTGCTCTGATGGGCGAAGGCGAGTGCTTTGACGAAAAGGGTGGCCGCATCGCGAGCGCCCAAGCGCTGAAGAGCGCGCAAATCAAGCCGCTGGTGCTGGAGGCGAAAGAAGCCGTTTCGCTGATCAATGGCACGCAAGCCATGCTGGCTGTCGGCACGCTCATGCTGCTGGCGGCGGAAACTCTGGTGGATTCCGCCGATGTAATCGGCGCCATGTCGTGCGATGCGCTCCATGGAACCAATGTCGCCTACGATGAACGCATTCACAAAGCGCGCCCGCACACCGGACAAATGAAGGCCGCAGCCAACCTTCGCCGCCTGATGGAGGGCAGCGAAATTCATTATTCGCATCGCGACTGCGGCCGTGTGCAGGACGCCTATTCTCTGCGCTGCATCCCTCAGGTGCACGGGGCAGTGCGCGACACGCTTACCCATTGCCGTCAGGTGTTTGAAACGGAGATGAACTCGGCGGTCGATAATCCGCTGGTCTTTGTGAAAAATCCCAAGGCGATGGATGGCGAAGGCGACGTGCTTTCCGGCGGAAATTTTCACGGCGAGCCGATTGCTTTCGCGCTCGACTTTCTCGGGATTGCGCTGAGCGCGCTGGCTGGGATCAGTGAGCGGCGGCTCGAAAGGCTGGTGAATCCCGCGCTCAGTGAGGGTTTGCCGCCATTCTTAGCACCCGGCGCAGGCCTGAATTCTGGGTTTATGATGCCGCAGGTGACGGCGGCCGCGCTGGTGAGCGAAAACAAAGTACTGGCGCATCCTGCGTCGGTCGACTCGATCACGACTTCGGGTAATAAAGAAGACTTCGTTTCGATGGGAATGACGGCGGCGAACAAACTGCGGCGAATCGTCGAGAACACGCGAAACACGCTCGCAATTGAAGCGATGGCGGCAGCGCAGGCGCTCGATTTTCTGGCCCCACTCAAGCCGTCGAAGCCGCTTCAACAAGCCCATTCCGCCATACGCGCCGTGTGCGCCACCATGGAGAAAGATCGGGTTATGTATCAGGATTTCGCGCGCATTGCGGAGGTTATTGCGACGGGGAAGGTCGCAGCCGCGTTGAGATGAGCGACGAAAAATCAGGCTTTCGATTGCGCTTTTGGCTCGGGGCTGTTAGTTCCGACTCTCCATCCTCTCGGATATCGCCGGTCAGAGCCTGCAAATATCAGCCGGCAGTTCAGGGTCCAAGCCCAGAGCCTAAGGCCTATCTACGCCGTCTTAACCGCCGATCCATCAAGACCCAATTCCCTCGCGATTCCCTTCATCGCCTCAACGCAGAAAGCGATGTGCTCTTCGAGATCCAATCCGAGATCGGCGGCGCCCTCAATGATGTCGTCGCGATTGACGCTGCGCGCGAACGCTTTGTCTTTCATTTTTTTTCGCACTGAGTGGGCTTCGACTTCGGCCAGCGACTTGCCCGGCTTGACCAGGGCGCAGGCGGTGATGAATCCGGCCAGTTCATCGCATGCAAACAGAGTCTTCTCCATCGGCGTATCCCGCGAAACGCCCGTGTACTCCGCGTGCGACATAATGGCGCGGCGCACTTCGTCCGAGTACCCGCGCTCCTTGAGAATCTCGTTGCCCTTATAAGGATGTTCCTCAGCAGTCGGATATTTTTCGTAATCGAAATCGTGAATCAAGCCCACCATGCCCCACAACTCGGGGTCGGCACCCATTTTTCGCGCATAGGCGCGCATGCAAGCCTCAACCGCAAGGGCATGTTTGCGCAGACGTTCCGACTGAGTGAACTCAGTTAGTAAACACCAGGCAGCCTCTCGCCGATTCATCGTTATGCCTTATTTCTCGCGCTTTCCGCTCACTAGCTAGGATTTTATTGCACATATGCCGCATTAATTTGTCATTTTTACTTGACTTCCACAGGCTCCATCCAGCAGATTACACGTCAGTTGGCTTTGAGAGTAGCCCCTGCTCTGGCACTCCCAAACCCGTAATGGCCACCACACTCGCTCCCGTCGATTCACGGGAAGTCGTTCGTTGCGATCACTGTCTACTGGTACAGTTCCGCACAAACAATAGTCTGTGCCGCCGGTGTCACCTTTCATTGGATGAGGTTGAAGCCGAGGTTGCCGCCATTACGGTGGTGCCGCAGGCTGTAACCGACACACTCAACAACCCTGGAAGAGGGCGGCTGAACCTGGCGCACTCGATCCGGTCGCTGCGCTTGCGCAATGGCATGAGCCAGCGTCAGCTGGCAGCACGCATGTCGGTGCCGCGCACCTATGTATCGAAAATCGAAAATGAGAAGGCGACGCCCACGCTCTCTTCGCTGGAGCGGCTGGCGCGCGCACTTGAGGTGAGCGTTCCCATGCTTCTTTCAGGCGGCGAGCGCAGCCGGCAGGAAGAGATACGCGAGTTATCGGAAGACTCGTTCGTCTCGGAAGTCATGCCATATTTGTCTCAGCTGAACGGGATGCAGATGTCGAGCATTCTGGCGCAGGTGCGGGACCTGACCGTGCGGCCGAGACGTACCGCCTAACGTTTTCAGTTTCTCCTTTTTTCTCCGGGCACACACCAACTGGACAGCCGGGGCCGAACATGGCTCCGGCTTTTTTTGTTGCGGACTTAAACACGTTGGAAAATAAGCGTGCAGTTTCGTGGCACATGGCCGCAACACTGGACAACCGAGGGCGGCTGTCCCTACAGGGGTTGCTGTGGACGAATCAGTGATCTGGCTGCGCAGAACGCGCACCAACCGGTCGGTAAGCACATTTCGTTTATACGGGTCGATCATGCTTAAATGATGTCGGCCTCGTAAGCAGGAAGTGAAGGCCCGTCTACAGCGCCAGCCGCAACGGTTTTTGGCTGTATCTGCCATCCCGATCATCCCCTGAATGCCACTGAAGGGAAGTTGACGGAAGGTTGTGCGTCCCGGAGGAACCTTGGATTTTCAACTGAACGACGAACAGCTTCATCTTAAAAAAACTGTGCGTGAGTTTTCCGCGCATGAGATTGCTCCCAACGTGATGAAGTGGGACGAAGCGAGCGAGTTCCCCTTGGCCACGATCAAGGAACTGGGCAAACTCGGCCTGATGGGAACGATTTTCCCGCATGAATACGGCGGCTCGGGCATGGGGTACGTCGAGTACGTCACCGCCATTGAGGAATTATCGCGGGTTGATGGATCGATAGGCATCATCGTGGCGGCGCACACATCGCTGTGCACGAACCATATTTTTATTGCCGGGAATGAAACGCAGAAGAAGAAATATATCTCCAAGCTCGCGACCGGGGAGTTTATCGGAGCCTGGGGTTTGACCGAACCATCGGCGGGATCGGACGCGGGCAGCGCGCGCATGACCGCAACCAAAGCCAAGGGCGGATGGATTCTCAACGGCACCAAGACTTTCATTACGAATGGCCGCTTCGCCGATGTCGTGGTTGTGCTCGCGGTGACAGACCGGGCCGCGCACACGCACGGGTTGTCAGCGTTCATCGTCGAAAAAGATACAAAGGGTTTTCGAGCAGGGAAGAAAGAAAACAAGCTGGGGCTGCGTGCCAGCGACACGTCGGAACTGATCTTTGAGGATTGTTTTCTACCCGCCGAAAATCTTGTTGGCCTTGAAGGCGACGGGTTCATCGATGCGATGCGCGTTCTCGATGGCGGCCGCATCTCGATCGCCGCGCTCTCGCTCGGCATGGCCGAAGGCGCTTATGAATCGGCGCTCAAGTATTCGAAAGAGCGCGAGCAGTTCGGCAAAGCCATCAGCGAATTTCAGGCCATCCAGTGGAAGCTGGCCGATATGGCCACGGAAATCGAGGCGGCAAAGCTGCTCACTCTGCGCGCCGCTGCCATGAAAGACGCGGGCATGAAGACCACGCTGGAATCGTCGATGGCCAAGCTCTATGCCAGCGAAGTGGCCGTCCGGTGCGCGAATGAGGGCGTGCAGATTCACGGCGGCTACGGCTTCATCAAGGACTATCCGGCGGAAAAGTTTTATCGCGATGTAAAGCTGTGCACAATCGGCGAAGGAACGAGCGAGATTCAGCGACTGGTGATTGCAAGGCAGCTGCTAAAGGACTAGATTGGTGGCCGATGGCCGAAGAATCATCGTTCGCGATCACCCAGGACGAGCGCACGATGGCCACCTTGGCTCATGTTTTGCAGGTGGTCGGGTGGTGGATTGCTCCTCTCATCATTTTTCTGGTTCAGCTCAAGTCGCGTTTTGTATCACCAGAACGGAACTAACAACGCACCTCCGCCTGCTTTCTTCATCATGATGCCTCTTATCTGGTTGGGCTTCATGAGCATGTGGGTTGCCGTTCTCGTGATCGCGATTATTTACGCTATCAAAGCGGGGCGGGGTGAGTGGGCGAACTATCCGGTGATCGGTAAGATTGCTCGCCGCATTTTGAAAATGAACGAAACCGATTCCATGCCTGTTTCATCGACCGCTAATCTGACCAGCTAATTAAAATAAGGGTTCGATCAAAGTTTGTACACTACGGCCCCTCACCGCTTCTTTCTCACAAACACATCCATGCCAAACACAACGCTGCGCCCCGGCATGGCGACGCCTTGAATCTCCTGATATCCCGTGTTGGTCAGGTTTGCGAATGCCAGGTGCGCGCTCACATTCCTAAATTCGCGCCCGACGCTCGCATCCCAGAGCGCATAAGGATCACTCGGATATCGCTTCACCACGCCCAGGCGGCTGCGCGCAACGAAATTTCCCGGTAGTTTTCCCTGCCACGTCACCACCGCATCGTTCGACGGATAGTTGAAAACATATAAGGACTGCAAATTGCCGAGCGCATTCTGCACTCCGTACAAGCCCGTGTAGGCCACATCGATGCGCTGATTCTTCAGCCGTACGTCAAACGATGCTTCCACTCCAGTGAAATTCACGTGCCCTAGATTCTCTGCCTGCCATGGCGCTGGCTGCGCCGGAGGCGGTGGCGACACAGGACGCACATAGTCGATATCGTTCTTCACTTGCCGCTCGAAAACCGTGACTTTAGCTTGGTACCGCCCCCCCTGGTCCCACACCAGTCCGCCTTCGTAGCTCCACGCGGTTTCGGGAAGCAGGTTCGGGTTCGGAATGTGGACGGGGTCTGAATAATAAAGGTCGGTGTAAGTGGGCAGTCGGAAGGCGCGGCCGACGCTCGCTTGCAGCTTCCAGCCCGGCTTCAGCAACATGCCTGCGCTCAACGACGGAATGAACTGCTGGCCGTTCGTATCGAAAACTTCCTCCCGCACGCCCGCTGAAAGAGAAAATCGCCCAAGCGCCCTCGCATCGTAGTCGATGTAGCCAGCGCTGTGAGTGCGATGGTGATCACCCAGGTTGTTGCTACGAATGCCATCGTAGAATCCTTCGCCGCCGAAGAACAAACTCGAATTCTGTCCAATCTTTTCTGTGCGGCGAATCGCCCCTTGCCAACTCTGATCGATGTGATTGTTTTCATAGAGGGAAGGATCGTCTCGCACAAGGATGAACTCATCTGTATGACGGCGGTAGCCGAAGTCAAACTCCGTCTTCGGGCCCAGATCCTGTTTCAGGCCGCCAAACCACGACTTCGTTCTCTCCCATGATTCGTAGAGACCATAGAACTGGTTTGCACCAAAAGGTTTGTCGCCCAATCCCAGCATGACCAAGCTGCGGCCCAGCGCAGTTTCGACGCCGGTGTTCGCAAAGATCGTCAGACTGCGATAATCGCGGTCCGGCATGAATCCGGTGGAAAAGTCCCTCGCCACGCTGAGCTGCTCATCCATGTGGTTGGCCACAAAGCCTGCCGACAAAGTCTCCTGGTTGGTTCCGAAGTTGCCGATCGCAGCGCCCGCCTGCGCTTCCGAGTACCGTGGCGGGCCAGTAATGAAATTGACGGTCCCCGCCACGGCATCCGATCCATAAAAAATCGACCCCGCCCCCGGCAGAACTTCAATTCGTTCAATTGCGCTCGCGGGCAGTGGCAGATCGAGATTATGGTGGCTCGCCTGCACATCGTTCATGCGCAATCCGTTCAGCAGCACCAGTGTCTGCTCGAACGTCGATCCGCGAATCGTGAGGTCGGCCTGCACGCCGCCGGGCGCGCGTTCCTGCAAGTCGACGGAGGGATTCAGTTGCAGGTAGTCAACCCCGTAGGTGTAGAGCAACGGGTATTCACGCGTGTCGATGACCGAGATGGCTCTGTCGATATCCTGAACTGGGACCGGCTCAAACGTCCCCGTAACCGCGATCGTTTCCTTGTGTACAGGGAGCTTTTCGTTTTCGCAGTTGCTGCTGGCAGGGGACGGCGACTGCGTGGGTTGGCTCGCTGAAGGCGATCCTGCTTGGGATTGCGCGGTTTGCGACTTTCCCGCTGAAGATTGTGCGGCCTGCGATTGCGAGCCTGAAGATTGATTCGAGGAAGGCTGTCCCGTTCGAGTAGATACGGCAGGCGGGCAAGGATTTTCTTGCGCGTTCGCGCGCCAAGCCCCAAGGCAAACAACTAACAAAAATGAGAAGACGAATACTCTCAATTACCCTCCAAGGCTGCATAAGCACGGAAACAACATCTGGGAGAAATCCGATTATCGGATTCGCCAGCAGGCTCGCAAAGCCAAGTTTAAGATTGTGCTAAATAGTTGACTTCTGCAATTATTGCAGACTAGACACTATGAAGATCGAAACGTTCTTGCGGCAAAGTCCGCTGTTTGAGATTAGTTGGGCGGCGCGCCAGGTTGAGGGCCATCTGGCGCGGCAACTCAGCCATGGAGAAGTAAGCTTTCTGGAGGCTCTGGTGCTGGTGTCGATCGTGTTTGAAAAACCTATGACTGTCAGCCCCTCGCGCCTGGCGGCGGCCTTCTCCACCACTCGCGGCAACATCAGCCATTGCATTTCGTCATTAGAAGCGAAGGGGTTGCTGGCACGAAGGATTGATCCAGAAGACGCCAGAGCCTACCAATTGCTGCTTAAGCCCCAGGGCAAGAGAATTGCTATGCAGATGGTCCGCTCACTTGACCACATGCAAACCTGCTTCGAGAAAACCATCGGCTCTGCCAAACTGGAAGCCGCGATCGAAGTGGTCCGCCAGGTTGAACAGGTTTGTTCGCAGATGCGAGAGTCTGAAAGACCCCCAAGCTTGGCGGCACGCACGGTTTCAAAGTGGGCGAAGTGAGTGTTTCGCGTTTCCGTTTCAAGTTCACTCGCTTTACACTAATCGTTTGAATCAAGAAGTACATTCTTGGATAGATTCTCTC
>JBAVYO010000235.1:0-7403 GCA_049698855.1 Terriglobales bacterium | reverse complement strand
GGCTTCAACGAAAGATCGACGAGCAGAGGAGTTTCTCCGCGATAGAACTTCTGTGGAAAGGCCGCGAGCGGCGCGGGGTCAAAGGTCGAGCCATCGGCCGATCCCTGGACGCTGACGTCAAGTGCTTCCTGCTCAATGATGTCGGTTATGCCTAGAGTGAGAAGAAAGACGCGCGTGGAGGCGGTGCCCAGTTCGACCGTAGGGCCGTCTCCCTTGGTGGTGGCGACCGTGGCTTCGGGGACGAGGAATGCTTCAATCATGACGTGGCGATTTTAGCAGAGGGCGTATAGCGGAGATAGGAGTGACATCACCGTTTGCACGCTCTCTATCCGCGTCCCCCTCGCTGGCTGCAGCTCGTTCACTTCCCTGTTTCTCACCCCGCAACTGGCTGGTGCTGCTGGCCGGCGGGCAAGGGCAGAAGGACAGGCTCCTCGGGCATGACGATCCAAGCGAGCACATAGGCAATCACTCCCGGAAACAATCCGGCGGCGAAGGTGACAAAAACCCACAAGATGCGCACCAGTGTAACGTCAATATCCAGATGGTGAGCGAATCCAGCACAGACGCCCGCGATCTTGCGGTCGAGGCGCGGCCGAATCAGACGCGTTGGATGAGTTTGGCCCACAGTGTGTCCGCAATGTGAACAAAAACGAGACTGCTCTGCGACAGCTTGGCCACACGCATTGCAATACATGGTCGCCTCCCCCTGTCAGTCAATTATACGTGCGGGTAGGTTGATATGTTCCCCGGCGAGGCCTGTGGGCACGGCCGTCGAGGATAAACCTAGGAAGCCCGCCAAACGGCAAGAATCCCACTGACAAAACAAGAACACTCTTAGCGGAATCCTCTAGCTCTTCCCTGCCCGTCTACTCCCGATAAGCTTCTTTCATCCGCTTGCGAGCTTTGTCGGCTTCGGCGCTTTCTGGATTGACGGCAACCGCAGCCTGATAGTGCTTTAGCGCAAGGTCGCGCTTTTGTACTTGATCGTACATTTCGCCGGCTCCCAGCTCTGCTTTTTGCAGAAACTCCGGGTCGGGACCGGTCACTGCGCCAACTTGCTCATAGGCCGCGGCGGCGGCGGAATACTTCTTTTCGCTGCGGAGCAAGTCGCCGAGCGCAAGGGCCGCCAGTTCGTAATGCAGATTGCCAAATTTTCCTTCGCGCCCTTCCTGCCAAACCCGGCGGTATTGTTCTTCGGCGAGATCGAGCTTGCCACTGACGCGCAACAGATTCCCCTGCTCGATGGGCAAAAGATAATTGCGCGGGAACCTGGGAGCGAGCGCATTGGCGATTTCCAAGGCGTCCGCGTAACGATGTTCCCGCCGCAAAAAGACCAGCAGTACCATCCCAGCGTCGACGCTGGTTTCTCCGTTGGAGTGGTAGGCGTCGTAGAGATACTGAATTCCTTTTTGCTTGTCGCCGCTCAATCCCACCAGGGACACAGCCACTTTCACGGTGAAAGATAAGCTTCCCATCACGTAATTGTGGGCGCCGACCACGAGTTTGGCGTCGGTGTAATGCGGGTCGAGTGCAAGCACGCGTTCGTGATCGTGGCGCGCTCCCACCGCATTTCGAAGGGAGGAAAACCAGGCGCGCTCAATGAGCGCCGTATAAAGTGCGAACTGAGCACGCGTAACGCCCCGAGCATAGAGCGCGTCTACATTGTCGGGTTCGCGGTCGAGTATGGCATTCTCCAGCTTTTCGGCCTGCGCTACCAGACGCTTGATGCGCTCCTTTTGCGCCGGATCAGCCGGGCGATGGGCGTTGCCTATGAAGCTGTCGTTCGAGTACTCGCCTGTATTAATCGCGCCCATGAGATAAAGTTCGCGAATGATCGTTGCCGAGAGCAGGTGGTTCACGGCAAACGGGTCGCTCGCGTGACGCGCGGCAATCTTCTCAAAGTCTTCAATCGCGGCATCGTGATCGAGGTTGTAGTAATGATCGACGGCGGCAGCATTCAAAGGATCAGTGGGACGAATCGAGATTGGCGGGATCGGACTGGCTGCGTGCCCGATCGCGAGGAACCCGACCCCGATCACAGTTAAGAGGGCTACACTCGCCGCCACGATGGTCGGCGAAACGACACGGAAGCAAAACCCGACGGGAGCCAAGCAAACTCAGTGTACCCGATCAGACAATCGGCAGCCTTGCGCTGGAACTCATTTGGGCACGGAAAGGCATCCAGGGAAGGCGGAATCAAAGCGGTTACCTGCCGGACCGGCTGCAATGGGGCATCATGGGATGGAATTTCGCCTTTGATCGCGTAATTCTTGCCTGCCCGCAGGCCACCCCTCCCCCGTAGGTGGCGCGGTAACTGCCGTCTTTGTGGTTGGGTTGCTTTGGCGATTCGCGTGCGATTAAGAAGCTTCTCAGAACGAGACTGTTCTTCTATGGCTGAGATGGCAAATCCGGCGCGCCATGAGTTCTGGCGTCCTCCCGCCCCTGCGGCGGTGGCCGGCCAGGAACGCGCTGAGACTTGCAAGGAATGCCAAGCCGAGTTTATCGTTGGCTCGCGTTTTTGCCATAGCTGTGGCGCCGGTCGGCCCGCCGGCATCGCGCCGGTCGCAGCCGAGATCCCCGGCCTCACCGAATTCACCGCTCTTGGCAAGCGCCTTGGACTGACAACGCCCTCCCTCATTGCATTTCTGTTCGGCGCTTTCTGTCTTCTCGCAGCCCTCAGCGTAGGCGTGCTTTTCACTCCGCACACTGCGCTGGACTGGCAGGCGGTCCAGCTATGGCGGATTGAGTGGTTGCTGGCCGGAATTGCCGGGTTCGTCGCCGGCCTGCTGCTAAAGAAGAGTTCTTAAGGCCAAGCTGCCAGCCCTCCCCAGAATTTCAGGTTCGCGTTCTCCTACCTGCGAGCATGAGCGTGGGCAGGTTCAGCCTCCGAGACAACATTGCCCGGCCGCCGCCTCTCGTGCATGCGGTAGAGATGATTGAGCGGCCCCGCTCCATGTCCCAGCGGCTGGGCGTTGGCAATGGCAGCCGAGACGTATGCCTTGGAAAGCAAAGCTGCCTCGGGCAAGCCGCGTCCATGGGCAAGGTGACAGGCTAACGCCGTCGAGAAGGCGCATCCTGTCCCGTGTGTCGAGGTCGACTTCTGGCGCTCGGCCTTGAAAAGCTCTTGTTCGATCCCGCGCGACGTCGTAAAGCTAAGAAGATCGATCGCCTTTTCGAGATGGCCTCCCGTGATCACGACATTGGCCGCGCCAAGGGAGTGCATTCCGCGAGCTGCCGTGCGCATGGCCTCAATCGATTCCGCGCTCGATGCCGCTTCGACGCGGCGTGAGGACAAGGCATCCACCTCGACGGGCTGCGCGCCGGACGTGTCTGAATTGGCTCGACACAGCACACCGGCCTCCTCCAGATTTGGCGTTACCAGTTCGCACAGAGGAATCAGCCGCTCAATCATGACCTTCGTCCCGGCCCAATCGATCAAGTCAGCGCCCGAAGTCGACCTCAGGATGGGGTCGAGCACCACATGCGGCAACTTCGTTTGGGCAAGAAAATCAGCCACCGCCAGAGCGACGGCCTCATTCCCTAACATTCCAATATGAACGGCTCCAATCGTGAAGTCGGATGCCAGTTCAGCCAACGTCTCGGCGATGACCCCGGCGTCCACCCCATGGACCCTACGCACTCCCTGGGTAGATTGGACAGTCAGCGCCGTAGCGCAGGCAACACCATAACACTCGTGGGCCGCTATAACTTTGATGTCGGCGGTAATGCCAGCCCCGGACGACGGATCAAAGCCGGCGATCGTGAGAACGACCGGGGGGGTAGCAACCATGAAACTCACTGTACCCGAAAGAAGCTGCCAGCGAAACTCTGCGAGCCGACGGAAATCCCCGTGCGCCAAAGCGCGAGTTAGTTGAAGAGCAGTTAAGAAACGGACAAGCGCGTACTAAAGTAATCGTGAGTAATCGCATTTCCACGTAAGCTAATGGTTTTACATACACTTATGGATTCACGCACGTAAATGCAACATTACAATGGACCTATAAGAATCTTCTAATCTGCGCCTGGCGATCTGTTAACAACTTAGTAACTATGCGCGTGTCACTTTTTTCAACGACATAGGAGGTAAATCCGCGATTTTCCACAGGGATACATCAACTGTTAATTACTAGTTAGTACATTATATGAATTGTTTTTTGATTGACACCCCGCCAGCGAACACCTAGCATATTCGAATCGTCTAAAAAAGGAGCTTAGAGACTTAGGACCAGAAATCGACTTTCCAAGTGGAGGTAACTGAATGCGACGACGTTTCGCCGAAGGCCTGGCGTTGGTTTTATCAATCGCCAGTCTGGGGGCCGGAGCCGCATCCGGGCCAAGCAGCCTGGAAGCCGCCAAGGTCATAAAGCCACCCAGCTTTTCCGGTGGCAGCATCACCGCCAAGAAGCAGAAAAAGTCCCTGCCGTATCAGGTAGGCACGGCCTCGTGGTATGGGGATTATTTCCAGGGCAAGCAGACCGCTAGCGGTGAGCCCTACGACATGCACGATTTCACAGCCGCACACCCTACTCTTCCCCTTGGGAGTTTCGTGAAGATCACGAACCTCAAGAACGGCAGGGCGGTGGTAGTCCGGATCAACGACCGCGGTCCAGTTGTCGATGGCCGCATTATCGATGTTTCCTACAACGCCGCGCGCGCCCTGGGCTTTAACGAGCGCGGTTTGGAGAAGGTCCGTGTGGACCTCTATCAGCCCACCACCCTGGCGCGGCTGCAGCCTGTAGCCAACATCAACTAAAACCGATACACTCAGCAGCGATGGAACCGCAAGAGCGTCTCATCGTTGCCTTGGACGTATCCACGGCGACGGCCGCCCGGAAGATCGTGGCGGCCGTCGGCGACTCCACCTCAGCCTACAAGGTAGGGATGCAGCTCTACACCGCCGAAGGCCCCGAGATGGTCCGTGAATTGGTTGCTGCGGGCCGCCGAGTGTTTCTTGACCTCAAGTATCACGACATCCCAAATACCGTCGGAGCGGCGGTTCATGAGGCGGCAAAGCTGGGCGTCAGCATGCTCACTGTCCATGCAGGCGGCGGCGGGAAAATGCTAAGAGCGGCAGCGGAATCGGCCTTGGCTGTCAATCCTGATTTGCTGCTGTTGGGCGTAACCGTCCTGACCAGTCTTGACGACGCTGACCTTGGAACCCTGGGGCTACGCGGCGGAGTCAACGAACAGGTTTTGCGTCTGGCGGCGCTCGCATTGTCGAACGGGTGCAAAGGTGTGGTGGCATCCGCGCACGAATGCTCTGCGCTCCGGCAGGAGTTTGGCTCCGACTTCACCATCGTGACCCCGGGCGTGCGCCCGGCTGGAAGCGGGCACGACGATCAGGCGCGCGTGGTAACGCCTGCGGAAGCAATCTCCGCCGGAGCCACGTACATAGTGGTGGGCCGCCCCATTACCGAAGCCCGCGATCCAGCGGCAGAAGCCAGAGCAATCCTCGGGCAGCTAGCGGCCTAAGACTGTTGTGCGCCGTCCAAACGGAATCTTCCTCAGCTTGCAGTCTTTCCTGTATTTTTGAAATCTCCTTTGCCGATGGGTTGCGTGTTCGGCATCCCCTCCCCCGCCAGCCAACATCACAGTGCAGCCTATTAGCTCGTATTGATGCCAGACGCCAATATCCATGCTTAGGCGAAGGAGAAAAGACTATGAACTGGATGAGAATTTTCTGCTCCCTTGTTCTTTGTACGCTTTTCACCGCCGTTGCAAGCCAGCGCGCACACGGGTCCCTTTTAACGCAAGAAGAGCCGAAGGCCGCCCATGAGCCCGCTCCCGAAATGCAGCAGCCTGAGCCCAAGCCGGAGACGCCCGAGGCCAAGCCCGAGCAGCAGCCGGAAAAGCAGGAAAACGCGAAACCTGAAAAACAAGAGCAGAACAAGGATCAGAGTAACGACCAGAACAAGAATCTGACCAAAGAGCAGAAAAAGGAACAGAAAAAACAGCAAAAACAAAATAAGGATCAGAGCAAAGTAAATAACAATAGCAACCCAGAAAGAACTAACGCGGCTGCGGGCAACGCGAATGGGCAATCAGGGAAGATGCAGGGCAAGGGCGGACACATTCCGGATGACAAGTTCCGCGCGAATTTTGGCAAGGGCCACACTTTCGTTATCAATCGCCCGGTCATCGTGAACAACCAGCCGACGTTTCAGTATGGCGGCTACTCGTTCATCATTGCCCAACCATGGCCTATGGGCTGGGCTTATACGGACAGCTGTTATATCGACTACATCGATGGCGAATACTTCCTGTTCGACCTGCTTCACCCTGGAGTACAGATTGAAGTATTCGTGAATGCCTGAAGCGGGCACACACTTGGGCTGACGCGAAATTGGGGCGCTGAATCACGAATTCTCGAAGCCATTGCGATCTCGGAAAACGAGATCTATGCAGTGACTTCGAGATGCCGGTGATTCAAGCCCCAATCCAAATTTGTTGGATTTTGCTGGGTTTATCGAAGATTTCGTTCAATTCGCGAGCGGATGCGCCTATAGCTTTTCAAAAAACTCGCACGCCGAGCAGGAAATAAAAATGCCGCCGGGGACGTTGCGCTCGCGGTCTTTCACGCGCTTGACGATGCGTGTGTCCTTGCCGCACTTCGGGCAAGCGGTTGACTTGGTTGTATCCATGACTTTCTTACGGTCGGCAGTTTTTGCGATCTTCATTTCAGTTTCTCCTGACAGGAATGTGCCGCCGGCTATTGGCCGCGGTTCTACCTGGTAATTAGGGAGTATCGAGAAAGCCGGTCTCGTTTTGCAATGAGTCCGGCGGGATCAACACACGTGGAATCGGTGCAGCGTACTCGCCCTCAGCATTCTACACGATGGAGCCGAACTGCCAGCGCTGCGACCCGAGAGGGCAGTCGTTGGTGGCAATGCGGTAGGCAATTTGCGGACAAGAATGTCTACTTTGGTAGGGGTACTAAAGTAGACATTTGTAGGGGGTACGAAAGTAGACGTTTGTAGGGGTACTAAAGTAGACATTTAGAGGGGGTACGAAAGTAGACAAAAAGGCCTAAGAATTGTCTAGGTGTTTGGCCAGTTCCATGACATTCTATTGTATGGATCACGGGAAAGGAGCTTATTTCCTGTGAACTCCCCGAAATTTTCCATTCAAGCCGAAAATTAACCCCTCTCGTTGTGTTTTGCCTCTATTCGGCAAATGTTGTCCTAATGTTCGCCTTTTGACGTTTTCTTCCCTTCATTGTCCCAATGGTCGATCTTGGATCGAGGGGAAACAAGTTTTTGTCCGGGTCGAGGATTTTGCCGGAGTCGAGAGCCCAGTCATTCGCAAAGCGCGCGAATGAGTGGGGCACCTGTGATGTTTCAAGACGTTGTCCATTCGATCGGGACCGGAGAAGCTGATTGTGACGAGCAATCCAGTTTCCGAGG